>JBLNFG010001262.1:0-6217 GCA_050263495.1 Myxococcales bacterium
CCCGGCTGCTTCCTCGACCGCCGATCCAGCTCCTTGAATTGGGCCGTGGCCCTACAGGCGCCCAGCGGGTGTATCCCAACGGGAGCCGCACGTGACCGGGGACGTGCTTGAGATGCCTTCCGCCACACGCACCCCAGTGAACGCGCTCGCGGTCGAGCTGACGTACTCGTGTAATCAGGCCTGCGCGTACTGTTACAATCCGCATCGCGGCGTCGCGCAGCAGCCAGCGCCAGTTTTGCCATCGACCGAACTGATCCGCGCCAGGTTGGAGCGAATTCTCGACGTATGGGAACTGAGTCAAGTCACGTTGACGGGCGGCGAGCCCTTACGTCATGAGGGTCTATTCGCATTACTAGCGTTGCTGAAGCGGCACGCCGTACCCGTGCATCTCATCACGAACGGCACCTATATCACCGACGCCATCGCGCAGGAGCTCGCGCAGCACGCTGTCTCAGTGGCGCAGATCACACTGAATGGACCGAATCCAGAACTCCATCAAGCGCACGTGGGGCGTGACTCTTTTGGCGACGCAATCAAGGGAGCTCGAGCACTCGTTGCCCATGGCGTCGATGTCACCGGATGCATCGTGGTAACGCGCCGCAACGCGGAGCATGTCGCCGCTATCATCGAAATCTGGCGCGAACTCGGCGCAAGCCGAATCGCGCTCAGTCGCTTTAGTCCCGCCGGTGTCTCGCTCACTCGAATGAAGGAGTGGTTGCCGCGCCGTCAAGACCTAATGACTGCCTTTGGTCAGGCGCAGCCCTTGGCTCGATCTGATTTCCCCATCCATTGCACGGTGCCCGTTCCCTCATGCTTGTTCGACGTGACGGAGTACGCGCCGATTCAGTTCGGGCAATGCGCGATCGGCAGCGCCTACCAGGAACTCGCGTTGGGCCCAGATGGCGCACTCAGGTTCTGCACCTTGCATGCCGGACGCGTGAACGGCGGGCGAGACGTGTTGGATCCGGATTGGGATCTCACTCTTGTTCCGCAGTCTCCAGAGATCACGAATTATCGACAACACCTCCCGGAATTCTGCCAAGGCTGCGGTATGGCAAGCACCTGCCTCGGTGGTTGCGGTGCTGCGATGCCCTATCGGGAAGGCGCACCGCGCGCTCTCGACCCACTGATTGAACAGTATTTCTTCGAAGAACCCGCAGCCGTTTCCCTTCGCCGTGACCGTGACGGCGAAGCCCTTGGAGTCAACTCATGACCAAACCGAATGATCCCAGTACTTCGCAGGACCAAGCCTCCCTCGAACTCGAAGCAGCAGAGGCACGCAAGGTGATCCTCGCTCGCCGCGCGCAGTACATCGCGCTGGCAATGCTCGCGATGGGTGCTGCCACGAATGCATGCGGCGGCGACACTGAAGATGATCAGAACACGGCTGGCGCTGGTAACACGAGTGTGGGCGGAATGACCGCGTGCCTCGGCGCAGGCGGTAACAGCGCCAAGGGCGGCATGTCTGTGTGTCTGCAACCGCCGAATGGGGGCACAACGATGAGCGTCTGTTTGGACATTGCACCCGCCGGGGGGAGAGCTGCCGGCGGGATGGCGCCGTGTCTGTCGCTTGGGGGCGCAACGATGAGCGTCTGCTTGGACATTGCACCCGCCGGGGGGAGGGCTGCCGGCGGTATGTCTGTGTGCTTGAGCCCAATGCCAACGGGCGGTACTAGCGTCGTTGCAACCGGCGGTAGGTCCGCCGGGGGGATGTCGGTATGCCTAACTGCCATGCCGCGGGGTGGCATGTCCGTGTGTTTGAGCCCGCCACCCGCTGGCGGCATGTCCGTGTGCTTGAGCATAGCGCCCACGGGTGGCACCAGTAACACCGCACGTACGGGCAGCGCTGGAATGTCGCCGTGTCTGAAGGTCGCAGCCAGCGGCGGTATGTCACCCTGCCTATCCATCATCCCTTGAGCCAATGCGCGCTTACCACGAGCCTCGGTGACTGACTCGATGATGATGAAACCAGTGCGGGTTGCATTGATCTGGCCTGGTGGGATCTTCAGTTCTGAAGGCAACTTCGGGATCCCCCAGATCCTTAGCTTGGCCAATGCTGTGCAACGGACAGGCTGTGCCGAGGTTACGGTGTATGATCTTGACGCCGAACGCGCGCTCGGAACGCGATTGGATCAGGCGATTAGGCACGGCAACTACGATCTGGTCGCGATCTCCTGCTACTCGTCTTACGACTATTTGAAGGTGATGGGCTTGGCGTCGTGGCTACGGCCTTGTGCCGAAGCGGCGTGGTTCGTCGTGGGTGGCTACCATCCCAGTGCGCGTCCAGACGATTTTCTCGTCGAGGGCAGCGCCTTCGATTACGTCGTGGTCGGCGACGGCGAGACAAGGCTGACCCAACTCGTGCTCGAGCGTCATGCTGCGCGCACGCCAAGCGACCGGATTCTTCTGGGAAGCGGCACGGATCCGCACGCGACGATTCCGTATCCTTTCGCGCTGTTGGAACGCTACCGGCCCATCTTCGATCAAGTTGCGGGTCGCATCGAGATCTACCTGTCACGCGGCTGTCCGTTTGGCTGCTCCTTCTGCATGGAACGGAGCAAGCGCGTCGTCACCTGGCGCGCGCTCTCGGTCGACGAAGCGATGGATCAAATCGATCGCTTGGAGCGCTTCATCGATCTGCGTGGGCGCACCCTTCGGATCGCCGATGCGCTCTTTGGCATGAATCGAGACTATCGCCGCGAGCTTCTGACGCGGCTCGCGCGACGGCCAGTTCAAGCCGACAAGATTTGGCTACTGACGCGCGCCGATCTATTGGAACGCGAAGACTTCGAGTTGATGGCGCAGGCTAATGTTGCACCTGGAATGGGGCTCGAGTCAGGGGACGCAGACATTCTGCGCAGCACCGGCAAACTGCGCGGTTCTGTCGAACGATTCTACGAACATCTCTTCGAGATTGCCGATTGGGCAACGACCTACGGTGTTCCGTTCGGCACCAACGTGATCGTGGGGCTGCCGGGCGAGTCTGCGGCGAGCCTCGAGCGCACGGCGCAGTACCTCGATCGGTTGTTTCTGGGACCGAGACCCACGATGGGCTTTTTCGGAGTGGATCGCTTTCGACTGTACCCAGGTTCGGGGGTCGCGGAGAACCTAGACGACTGGCATCAACGAACTGGGTTCGTGCCGCATCGCCCGCGCTGGTGGTTCGACGGTGACCAGGACTTTCTGTCCGAATGGAGCGACCCATCGGCGGAGCTCGACTTCGAGCACGCGATGGATCACAACTTTCGGCTATTCGCGCCTCGGCTAGCGCTACTGCTCGAACGTTTCGCCTACCACGGACCAGCGCGTGAACGCTTTCTAGCGACCATCCAAGAGAATCTTCAGAGTTGGACGCCCACGGCGCGACAACGTCAACGCGAACTTGCGCAGCTCTGGACTCCAATCAAAGGGATTGAGACCGGCTACCAAGGATAGCCTCGGCTCGTTGGGCTTCGCCCGACCCAATTCGCATCGCCTTCTTCAGACTGAGGCTCGCCAGAGCGGCTCCATCCAGTTTAGGAAGGCCAAGCAGGGGTCCGACAGCCCACGAGCTGCGGCCCATGTCTGTACCTCGGGCGACCATCGGCTCAGCCAGTCTCGATGAGAGACCGCAAGGTTCGAATTGGATGCGCGGCGCGCGAATAATGCCACTGCGATCTGCTCGACCTCACGCTCGGAAAAGGTTCGCTGGTTGGCGTGGCTCCGGGCATCAACCTCGACGACCGTGGCTTCATGGGCTGCTTGACAGAGGACGTGGGCCATGGAGGGGTGGGAAGTGAGGTTGGGGATCCCGACCCAGATCTCGTCACCAAAAGCCCTTCCACGCGGACCTAGGACGCGTAACGGGCGAACGCGCATGCTTCGGAGCCACGGTGCAACAGGCAAGAAATGCTGAATCTCCCGCTCAAGCTCCCGAGCGACAGCATCTAGATCGGGTAGGGGCCAACGCAGGAAATGATCGGCTTCGAGCAGGGCGGCGCAGCGCAGTAGCTCGGCCTCAAGCGCACAGTGGCGGATCAGTTGGTCGCGCACACGAAGATCAGTGTTGCCGTCCCCGTGCAAGGACGACAGATCGAAGCGCGCCGTACGCACGGCGCTAGCCAAGTCTGGATGAAGACGCGCGATGAGTTGGACTCGACTCAGGCGTTCGTGACTCGTCAACTGCGCCGAAAGCACCATGAGGTCTTTCCCGAGTGCGCGACCAGAGACGGGTCCAAGCTGCGCCTTCGCCATCTCGACGTAAGCTCGGTCAAAGAGGCTACTGGGCAAGTGTGCCGTATCCTCGAGATGAGCGAGGACATGGAACACGAGTTCCGGCCAGATCATGTCGCTCACGGGCGCGCACCACCGTGCGGTTCGGACTCCGTGAATGCCTCCACCTGATAGATCTGAATTTGGGTGCCAGATTTGCGCCACGCGTCGGACGGAAGTCCAGCCTTCGCGGTCAAATGGTTGAGGAAATCCTCGGGGTTCGGTAGTTTCTCCCAGACTTGTGGGAGAAACGTAGAGCGATGAGTTCCAATCTGTAACACGAGGCCATCGCGATGCGGCTGCAGCTTTCCCAGTAGCTCTGCTGGTGAGCTGAACTCGAGCGGCTCGGGAACACTCAGCACGCTTACCTCGATCTCTATCTCGGCAATTTCCCCGGGGGCGACCGGCGGGAACCGCGGGTCTTTGAGGGCTGCGCGATAAGCGTTGCTGGCAACAGCTTCAGCAAGCGGCAGATCGGGGTAGATGTTGCCAATGCAGCCACGCAGATCCCCCTGCTTGTTCAAGGTAACGAAAGCGCCCTTCTTGTGCTTGAGTTCCGGCGCTAGATCGGCTGGCACGCTGATGTGCTTGTGCTCGCGAACAGCAAGCTCTACGGCCTCGCGAGCTAAGCGCAGCAGGAACTGGCGAGCATCGGGTGAAGATGGGGTTGTTTGGTGCTGCATCGGCTTCTCCACGGGTCTTGAGTTGGCTTCCACGACTCGCTGACTGGTCGCTGTAGAGGTTGGGCTTGGTCGAGGATCAGGGCTGCGGAGTTGGTTCGGGTGTGGGCGCAATGGCGGAGTGACGACGCAGAGCCATGGTACTCGATTGTGATTCGGCCGCAAGTCCCGCTGGATCCTGCGTAGCCGTTTCCTAGTGAGTTCGCGCTCGAAGGACGTGAACGCCGGATGCTATCGTGTGCCGTCTACGGCTCAGCATCTTTGGAGAGCACATGAGCGTTTCGAGACGTAACAAACTCACCGCGCTAATAGCTCTGTTACTTCTGTTACCTTTCGTCGCGGCCGCAACACCGCCGCGAGGGTACATCGGTGGAGGGGTGATTACGCTGACCGGGCTGGGCAACACCTTGGTGAAATCGGTGCAAGGTGGAAACCCGATGCAGCAACCGACGGTGCGCGGCCAACGGAGCGACAAATACCCCGACAAAGTACCCGGCGCGTTGCGCTTCGAGGACGCGACGTTCGAACTACCAGTTAGCGCGCCGAGCGTGTTCTGGGAATGGGTGAACGCGGCAGCGGGTCCGCGTGACACGGCTCCCAAGCGGATGGTGCTCTCCGAGTTCGACTACACGAACCGCGAGATTTCCCATCTCATCTTCGAAGACTGCGCGCTGCGCGCGCTGGAACTGCCCGCATGTGACAGCACCTCGAAATCCCCTGGCTTTCTGAAGCTCACGGTGGCTCCTGTGCGAGTGATCGATGCGGCCGTCGACGCGACGGCAAAGCCCGCGCCCGATGCCAAGCTGAAGACGTGGAAGAGTTCGGGGTTCAGGTGGAGCATCGATGGGCTGGATGCGACCGCCGTGACCAAGATAGAACCGTTGACCATCAAGCGAATCGGTCGCGGCCTGGTGGAGTACTCGAATCTGATCGTTACCGTCGCTGACACTGATCTCGACGAGTGGAAACAGTGGTCTCTGCAGGGCTTCGAAGGTAAGCCCGCCGAGCGCAACGGGAAGCTTGAGTACTTATCCACCGATCGAACCGCGACAATTCTCTCCGCCACGTTCGAGGGACTAGGTATCGTGCGTCTGCAACGTGAGAAGTACGACCCCAGCATTGACCCGACGCGACGTACGAGAGTCGAGCTCTACGTCGAGAAGGTGACGTTCGTCGCGCCGAGTCTCTGAGCGCGTAGACAGCGCGCCCTTTAATGTGTGACCGCGCCCCCGACAGGGCCGAGCTGGTCGTGTCCAGAGCTGTCGCCAGCCCCCACCACGCTCCTC
>JBLNFG010001263.1:0-4865 GCA_050263495.1 Myxococcales bacterium
AAGCAGGTCCGCGTATCGAACAGGGCCGTCGTCTTCCCGCCCGAAGATCTTGTGGTCTGCTCGAGCGGAGAGGCTGAAGTGGACCATTCTTCGGGGCTGGTACAACCGGAGGTGGTCGGCATAGCCGCAGTTCCGAGCCGTGTGGACCAAGGGGCATTGCCGATGACTTTGCCGCGACAACCGGCCCCTGTGCAGCATGGTTCCAGCGGATCTGCGCCGAAACACCCTGAGTAGGCGACCGCCAGGGCATACGGCGTAGACAATGGAAGCCATGTGCTGGATAGGAGTGGAAGCCACGACTCACCCGTGATGCGTGCGTCCCAATAGTCAAACTCGTTCCCACTCCGCACTAGATCCTCGAGACCGACGGCAAATTTCAGGTTGCCATAGTTCTTGAAGTACTCGAGGTCTGGACCTGTGACTCGCTTCTTGACGTAGAAGATCATCGAGGGGATCGCGTCCCCTTCACTCGTTCCT
Source organism: Myxococcales bacterium (assembly GCA_050263495.1). Taxonomy (GTDB): domain Bacteria; phylum Myxococcota_A; class Polyangia; order Polyangiales; family Polyangiaceae; genus FEN-1139. Next base: position 478 of record JBLNFG010001263.1, read on the forward strand.
TTGTTGGTTACCAGGTCAACCAACGATACGAAGCGTTGCGCGGCAGCGTCTGCGATGGAGCCCGAATTCGTCATCGTGTCGAACCAGCTCGAGATTGCGATTGGAGCCCACAGCGTCGTGATGAGCGGGACCGATACGTCCGTTGATGAACCGACGGCTCTCCGCGGTATGACCGGGAGCGGCGAGGTTCTTGGCCACCCAGCAGCGGTCTGCAAACGGTGGGCCATGTCGATCAACTCTACCTGCCCCGCCCTGACAGATTCCCGCGCAATGGCACAGCCTTCCGCGATGTACTGAGCACGCTTTTCGGCCGCTGCGTCCTTGTTCCATTTCTTCACGGTGGTGACTGCATCATCCGCCACCGTGATCAAGTTGGCGTTAGCCTGCTCGTTCGCGACTTGGAAGTGAAGCGTGGAGGTGGAGGAAACGGTGATCGCTTCGATGGTCTGAGCTTCGACGGCCATTGAGTCGACCAATGCCAATGAGGTACGAAGATTCATGAGCATGGCGCGGGCAGCCGCTGCCTCTCCGCTTAAAGAAGGGCAGTCTTCATTGAGTAACCCAAGGGTATCGAGGCCACTCTTGACCTTGCCTTTGCCCTTGTTGAATCCCTCAGCAGCTTTGCCGACCAGATTGATCCAGCCTTCGTTGTCTCGCATCGCCTGGAGAGATCCCTTGAACGCGTCGGAACTCTTCGGAACAAGGAGTTTCAAGTACGTCTCGCCCTGTTCCCCTTTCTTGAGCAAGGTATTAAAACCCTTGAATGCCGTAACGCCAGCTGAGACGTAGGGGCACACTGCCGCAATCGCATTGAGTGCATCCAACCATCCCCCAGACTTGTTTTTTTCGGCGCAGGCATCCACTACCGCCTTGGCCTTTGCTTTGACGGTGGCGGAAATGAGTTCCCAAGTGCATTCTTTGCCTGGATCGTAGGGAGGGGTTCTGTCCAGCTGCAACTCATCGCACATCCCGTCGAAGAATTTCTTCTGATTCGCTTCGAGTGCTTCGTTTGCGGCAAGTGCAGTCTTGATAGCCGCTTCTTGTCCGAGCGTGTCCTGAATTGCAGACTGGTTGGTATCGACAGCGTAGGTTCGCAATCCTTTTACAAGTGCGCCGGCGGCTGTGATCAGCTCCTCGAATTGGTCCGAACCTGCTTGCTCCGCCATGGCGGCGGTCAATTTATCGACGGTGCTCGTGACGTCCTTCCAATGCCCGATCAGTTCATCAACCGATCTGGCAGTTGAGGTGGATACGTTGTTCGGGAGCCAGGGTCGAGCGATGGCGCCGTGCGGAACCCCTAAGGCGTTGAGCGAAACCGCTTCGTCTGGACGCTCTGCCGCGTCAGCCAACGCACGGACTCTTCCTTGGGTGGCGGCATCAATCCCGATTTTTGTCGAGCCAGTTGGGTCGATGGTGTCCAAAGCGGCTCTGACCTGGGTGTACTGCTGAGCAGGCCGCCCTTCCGCTTGACTTAGGCTTGCTGCATCTGCGGCGTTGACCATTGACCTGAAGAGCCAACCATTGGAGAAAACCTGCGCTGTCTGCAAGCCGGTCTCAGAAGCATTCACTGCCAAGGTGGACGGTAGCAGTCGGCTTGACGTGTCTGCCTCGATCGGGCAGCCGTAATCCAGCACTCCGTCCATGCTAGGTGCGATCAGATCGGCCGGACTTGACGCTAGACCTACGACTCCGACAAACCCGCCCGCTTCCTGCGCGCTGCGAAACGGGAGCGCACTCGGGAAAAGCGTAGAGGTAAGGTGAAGTTCTGGCGTGGTCCGTGTGACATACGTTGCATTGGTATACGGCGAAACACGCCAATTGGTGACCAGCTGCGAGCTGTCGCCTCCAGAGGGAGCCGTATAGCCGGGGGCAGGATAACAAGTGACCTGCGATACTCGGGCGCCGTTGACCGTAGCGAGCGCGCGCAATCCGTTCACGGTCGATCCAAGCACGGCCAGTAGCCCCGGGCGACTCGGTGCGTTAAGATCGGTCGCCCAGGTGGCAGCCGTCGCAGCGGCATAGGGCCGGACTTCGATATCGATAACGTTCGACGAACCGTCTTTGCCGACAACGACTTTGTTCGCGGCGAGGATCAAGTTTACGTCAAGTTCCAGACGATCAGCGAAGTAGCTATGACCGTAAAGCCTTGGATTGTCCCAAAGTGGTTCGAATCTAACCGTCGGAGCAACCAGCTCGACTGATTTGATGGACTCATCAGTCGCTCCGACTCGCTCGTCCGGGCTTGACCGCCCCAACACGTCTACGGTTACTGCTTGCCCATTGATGGAGACAGGCATCGATCTGGCCGAACAGAGCCCTTGCTTAAGCTCGTCGGCTTCGCGGCAGAGTCTAGCGTAGGAAAGCTCGTAGCCGCGCTTCGTGAGCGGATCCACAGCGATGGCGCGACGCTCCAAACCCTTGGTTGCTTCAGAGTATTCGGTATATGTCGTCACGACCAATTCGCTCATCGAACCAAAAGCCGTGACCGCTGGTTCTGCTGTTTGGGTAACCCGTTGCAGTTCGGCTAGGATCTTCTGTGCGGCAGCCTTTGTTTCGCTGCTTGCATCGACACTGAGTGCACTGACGTACTCGGCTGGCTTCAGATCCAACGGCCAGTGCTCGCACGAGCGCCCATCCAGATACCCCAATCGGCTCACGTAATGCGTTAGCTCGCTATCCGGTAATCGGGGGCCTGGTTTGGTGCCGGGGTTCTTGAGTAGATCCGGATGAATGCCGGCAAGCACTTGCACGTCTTGATGAACCTCCACACTCTTGCCAAACGCGGCTCCGCGCAGGCCCCACACTGCAACGTGGGCATCCGGTGCAACGACCATCGCTTCGATTCCACGATTGGCGTTGAAACCAGCAGATCTGCCCACGTATGCCATGAGGAACCTCGTTGGCTCCTCGACTCCACCGCTCCCTGTGGCTCGTTGCTCGACCACGTTCGCGTTCAAGTTAACGCTTCCCGCAACTGCAAGCCGCACCAGCTGTCCACTGCTCGTGTTCGCAACCAGCTTGCCGCCGCTATTCAACGTGAGTGAGTTGAAGAAGTAGGTGCCCGGCTCAAGTTGGACGATCTGCCCGCTGCCTATTGTCACATCGGCATAGGCCTGATCTTCGTGAGGGGTGAGGTAATACGTGCCGGGTTTGTTCTGCTCAATCGGGTTGGTTGCTGCCACGGTCGGCCACATGAACGACCAAATGGTGTTGATCTCCATGGATGGTTGTTCCGAGCTTCCTATTGGCTCGATCAGCTTGCCCGTGTGCACGATCCCCTGTTCACCAAGCTGCTTCCCGAGAGGCATGTCGCCTTCCGCACCCCCAGAGTAGAGGTTCCCATACAGCTTTCGTTTCGACTTGTTAGTTGGACCCACCTGGAGAGGACTTCGCGGAGACATGAAGTGTCCCGAGGTTGCCTGCGCACCGATGCGTGCCCATTCCCCGCCACTCGCAGCAACCGGTGTTATGCCACTCACCGAGCTAACCCCTGCGCGATCATTGATGTGCACGAACGTGGTCGCGGACAGCGCCATTTGTGTTTCCGGTACCCCCTCCGGCACGGAGATTTGCACGGCACATTCGCCATTCGTGCGGCACGGCGAACCAAAGGTCGGTAGCGTTTGCGCCTGATGCGCTATTGCGACGCGCTCGGATGTCAACGTGGTCTCGTCCGCACTGCAACCCGCAATAAGCCCAGGCAAGAATACCAAATGAGCGATACGCCCCAGTCGAGGGCGATGAAGAGTCGCGTCATGTACACGGCTAGATGAATAGTCAGAAATGATTTGCCGCATCGTAGCTCCTTTTAGTCTGGGCTGCCGCGCAAGCACTGACAAAGGGCCTGATTCAGGTGCAACTCACCCTACAATATGCAGCTAAAGCCCTAGCTCACAACAAGGGTGCAGATACACGATCCCTACCCGGTACACACCTCTAGAAGTTCTTCGCCATCTCGCCAACACTCAGCCCATTACACTGGTCATCGACAATAGCAGGTCACGTAACCCACGCTTGTTAATTCTCCGTGAAGTGCCGAATTTCTGGTCGGTAGTGAGTCCTCCATCGATACCCATAGCGTCACTTACTTTCGAGTCCGGATGCGAATTCCGCTCGCGAAGTGGAAGGGTGCACCTCCACGCTGTCGCGATTGGTGAGACTCTCACAAACCTCGGGCACTCGCTGAGCGGCGCTGAGCCACACGTTTAGTCCAACGAAGAGGAATGCCAACAGTAGTCCTTCTCCTGCAATCTGAAGGCTTTCTTCGCATCAGGTTATCGAAACCTCTGAACAGAGTTGGGCCTTGGTTCAATCGAGAGACTCTGCCTAGCCTATCGAACACTTTCGCCATGTCTCGACATAGTTCATGGGCCCATCTTCAGTACGCC
>JBLNFG010001264.1:0-7717 GCA_050263495.1 Myxococcales bacterium
CTACACCCTTCGCGGGCAAGAAGAACGTCTCGTTCAGTGGCGGTGTCTGGACTAACGACATCAGCCACGGCGACATGATTCGAAGCGATCCAAACGAGACGCAGCCTGTCGATCCCTGCAACATGCAGTTGTTGTATCAAGGGCGCGATCCGTCAGCCAACGTCGACTACGGTCTGCTTCCCTATCGCCCGGGTCTGCTGACGAAAACTAACTGAGGCGCTAATTCGGAGCATGGCAACAGTGCACGGGACCAGCTCGACAGTGTGGACTGGGAATAGCAATTGCCCACGACACTAGAAATCCGCACCGGCAATCGCGACAGGATGAGATTTGACGAACGTGTGCCAACTCGCATGGGTTGCAGCAACAACGCCAGGTCTATTTGTCGATGACAGACAGATAGACCAACCTACGCGCAGCACACAGTTCTGAACGTGACTATCGAGATCATGCGCCACGCGTCGTGCGCTCGAAAACGGATCAGCCGCCAAGGCACGTGCATCGCGATGGCTAAGCCGAGTCCTATCTGAGAGATCCCTTCTTCCTGAGAAAGCCGTCTCGAAGCTTGGGACGTGCATGCCGATGGGAGGAATTGGGGCGCGCTCCGAACCGTCACGCACGTGCACGAGCCGATCGGCACACATCGGTCACCCGATCTGCCAACTGCCGCTCATTCGCTGACCCAATGCGAATCTGCGCGTACCTGACGTCCATCCCAGCGGCAAAGCGAACCCAGCAGTAACCACGCCGAGCCATCCACAAAAGAAAGGCTCATCCGGCCTGACTATCGAGCGAAGCTGGGGACCCACTGTTCGTCGGGAAAGATAGATAGATCTTGATCTGCGTGAGAAAGCAGGCGCGGTTGGTTAACTCAATCGAGGGAGACGTTTCCGTGGCACCCCTCCGCCCCCTACTAGCCTCGTTTTCTTGGCATTCACCACGCCTACGTGCGCTACCTGCTGCCGCTGGCCTCGTATGCATCGATCGTACGAGATGCGTTTCGTAAAAGGATCGGGTCAGCTCATCTGCGAGGAGCTGATGAGTGTAGTCCGATGGGTGAATCCCTGGAGTTGCGGAGTTTACGGATTGAAAGACCAGCGAATCGATGTGCGGATCTCGAGCGTCGCCCTGCGGCGGCAGGCACCTGTGGCCAACCCCACGATTGGGAGAGAAAGCGGACTTGAGTTACGTCGCAATGTACGGCTTCACCAACCAAGATCTCGATATGTCGGATGCCATTTGGGATTTCTTTATGGCGAAGAAGGTTCCAGGTTCCGTACGTACCGTTTGAGAGGTCGTGATGAGGCGCACCCGCTGCCAGGGTCGATGGGCAACATCGTAGAGCCTGCTATGGTGCACCCATGGCACGACCAAGGAATCGATCAGCCCAGTCCTCTGTGGAGCCCGCGTCCACAGCCTTGCGTGTGCGAACTCCTGCCGATGGGATTTCAGCGCTCTTGCGGGAACGCAATCGATTACTCAAGCAAATCGCGCGCAAACAGCAGGATGTGGCACGTGAGCGCGAACAGCAGCAGGTCTTGGCTCAGGCATTGTCCGAGGGGATGCTACCCCTATTGGAAGAGCGTGCGAATCTGATTCGTGAAGTGCGTCAGTTCTTTGCTGAGCTACTCGCCGAGGGAAGGCTGTCGCGCAATGCACACAACAAGGTGGCCCAGGTCTATCGTTGGGTGAAGCAGAGCGGCGAGCTAGATTCACTCGATGGTGACGGACAGGATCCATGCGACGACGACGGCCATGCCGCGAGGAATCCAGCCCAGGAGCGCGAAGCTCAGGAAGCTGCACAATCAGATCGTCGTGGCCCGGCTCCCAGAAACGGACGTTCTGTCGGATCTGCCAATCACGGCGGAGGCCAACCGGGTCACGAATCGCTACGCGGGATCTTTCGTCGCTTAATCATGGCGCTTCACCCCGACCTTGCCCAGGAGGCCCACGAACAGCAACGCCGCACGGATGTCATGAAGGAAGTGACGCGTGCTTACGAAGAAGGAGACCTAGCTCGTCTGCTCGAGATTGAGCAGCAGTGGCTTTCGGGTGGCAAGGTCAAGTTCAGTCAAGCCGACGAAGCAACGCAGTGCGCAGCCCTCGAGCGCACCGTAAGAGAACTCGTCGATCAAGAACGCGCGTTGGCCAGCCAACTCAAGACGCTCAAGAAGAGCACGCCGCTTGCGGCATTCTTCGGAACTCGTCGCGTATCGCGTGAGGTGCTCGATCAGCAGGTGGAGATGTATCTGCACACCGCATCGACCGAGTTAGAACCCCTGCGGCAGCTCCGCGATTATGTGAGGGCCTTCAGCGAGCGCAAGATCTCGCTTGCCGAGTTCCTGCGTGGTCCGCGAGTGTTTAGAGACGATGAGCTGGACGCCGTCGAAGCCATGCTCAATTCGTTGCTTCAGAACATGGATGTCGAGTTCGATCCGAACGCTTCGAGTCGAAGGCACCGTGGGCGCTCTCGAGGTAAACGGGATACCGACGGGTGTCCTTTCTGAAGGCAAGATGACGTAGCTCAGCGGTGGCCGAGACCTATCCGACACCTCATGCAGGCAGGCGTGTTAGGTGAAACGGACTGCCTGTTTCGCTCGGAGCCGCTCCACTCGCGTTGTTTGCACCAGGTTGCGGGATCTCCGAAAACGTGTGGCGACTAACCGCACAGCGCTTGGATCGAGGGACAGTTTGAGTCTGGCGGCAGCAGAGTGGCCGGGCCATTGTTGAGATTCCTGTGTGATTGGCTCACGATCCACATCCTCGAAACCGACGCAAGGCTAGGTCGAGCTTTGCAGCAACGAGGAGTGACGTAGTCAGCTCGGTGTTCCCAGCCCTCTTTGGGTATTACTGCAGGGTATAAACGAGCAATTCCCCGTCGTTAGACTCGCGCATTGTCGCGGAGTATACGCTCGTGTGTGCATTCAGGCGAGGCTATCAAGGTTGGTGCATCCGATTTGGCTTAGGCCTATTCTCGTCTCCAATCATGCAGACGCACCGCCGGATTGCGCTGGGGATCGGACTATTGCTTGCTGGCCACTTCCTCGGATGTGCCGGCGCACCTCCACCGCGACCCGCGGCGACTCACCCAGCGTCGTCGGACGACTCGTCCCGACCCACCAAGGCCGGTGCGGCAGAGCAGTCGCCTCAACAGGTGATGGCTACGGCGGGGGGGGAAGCGCCTGCGCCGATGGCGACTCCAGCGACGGCAAAAGCCGCCGCCGCGCCGGGGGCACCGCAGTCAAGAGTGGCTGACGAGAGCATTGCGCAGCCGACTGTCAGAAACGAACGACCCGGGCTGGCGACGCAGTTTGGCGAAGATTTGCGACGCGACGTGCGGCACGCGCGATTCGAGCGCGAGTCCATGACGACACCGTTTGCGACCACGACCATTTGGTACAATGATGCGTCTGGCGCGGAGGCTTTGGCCGCGCAGGCGAGCAGCCGCTCCGGCAACCGCGCCGAAGCGGAGCTGTTCAATGGAGGTCTCGTCGTTGGCGTCACGGACGAATGGTTTCAGGTGCTAAGGGGCTTCGTTGCCGACGCGCGTACCTATGCCGTCGGAGAAGCCAACGCACGTTATGCAATTCGTATCATCAACCGCAGCGACTTTGCTTTCGAGGTAGTTGCTTCCGTGGACGGCCTCGACGTCATTGCCGGCAGGCCTGCGTCGTTCGATCGCCGCGGATACGTGCTTGCGGCTCACGATACGATGATGATTGAAGGATTTCGCACCAGCGATTCGTCACTGGCTGCATTCCGATTTGGGAAGGTCTCGGAGTCTTACTCCGCGCAGATGGGCCACGGGGAGCGCAACGTGGGCGTCATCGGAGTCGCCTTCTTTCATGAACGGGGTAAGGCCCCGGAGTACCCCACGCAAGACACGCGTCTGCGTCAGGACGCCAATCCATTTCCGGGTGAGTACGCACCGCGCCCCCCGGGTCGCTAAACAGCTACTCAGCGCACCAGCGTCCAACATTACCCCCGCCGACGTTGACTGAGTACGCAGCCAACGCTCGATCTCCGCGCTCGGCAACCCACTGAGCCCCCGGGAGGGCAGCCTCGAGCTCGTCGGGGGTGAGCATGAGCGGCGGCATGTCGAACTCGCGGTCGATGACGTAACCGACCCCGGCTTCGCCCCTGATCGGGACCTGCTGGGCCATCAACGCGGCGATGTCGCGGTAGATTGACCGTTTGGTGACCTCGAGCTCGTCGGCGAGCTTCATGGCGGTGACGGGACCCCGCGAGCGCCGCAGCGTCTGGATGATCCGGAACAATCGGTCGGCGCGTCGCATGCTGACATCATGCTGTCAGCAGCCATCGGGTACAATGCTCAGCATGAACCTCTACTCCGTTCGACTCATCGTTCGCGACATCAAGAAGATCGTGGCCTTCTACGAGGCCGTCACGGCGTTGCCCGCGAGGTGGCTCAACGACGACTTCGCCGAGATCCCCACCCCCGCGTGCACGCTCGCCATCGGCAGCGAACGCACAGTGAAGCTGTTCGCCGAAGGCGCCGCGCGGCCGGCCGACAACCATACGGCGATCATCGAGTTCCTCGTCGAGGACGTCGACGCGACCTTCGCCAGGCTTGGCGGAATCGTCACCGATCTCGTCCAACCGCCGACGACCATGCCCTGGGGCAATCGCTCACTGCTCGTCCGCGATCCCGAAGGGAACCTCATCAACCTCTTCGCTCCGGTCACCGATGCTGCGAAGCAGCGGTTCCGCTGACACGTGAAGGCGACGATGCGAGTTCCGTTCTCGGACGATCTCACCCGAGTCGACGGCGCCTTGCGTCCACGACTGGGGCGCGGCTGCGCTCAATTGACTGCGCGGCCATCAATACCTCCCAGGGATCAATGTGTTGTCAACGATGTCGTGGACGACATTGACGGCGCAGGGTCAGCGAGGATGGCGACACACCAAGTCGGGCGCTGGTGAACTCGAACAGTAGCTTGAACGCGTGGGTGTACGTGTTCGTCGTGTGTCGGCTTGCTTGGCGTTCGAGAGGCAGGCGCTCGCGCAGGTACGCCGTGATGTGAGGCGCGATCGGCGTCATCGTGCACCTTCCTTCGCGAGCTGGCATTCGCGCGCGTCTGCGATGTCGTGCATCGACCGAGGCGTCGCCTGCGGGTACGCGCAGCGCGAGCATGGCTTTGGGGGAAAGTCGACCGGGCGTCGCGCGCAGCGCGCGTCCGGGCGGATGGGGGCAGCATCGGTCCTGGCCGCTCCGAGCAAGCCCGAGGATCGAAGAGGTTCACCCGATCTTCCGGGGATCGACACGATACTGCTCGAGACCGAAACAGCCCCCTCACCCCAAGAACACCGAATCCCAATTGCTGGTACCCCTTATGTCAATGGCTTGGGGGTTCTAGCAAGCGACGCGTGCAGCCGCTGACCAAGTGGGCTGGCCTCGCAATTGAGTCTCGCACCGCGGTGATCGTCTGCTGGCGGTCAGCGCGTCAGCATTCATTACCACGTGACAATGCAGTTGCGCCGCGCGCGCAATCGAGGTCCGAAAGAGAGTAGATCATGCCCCAATCAGACGTTTCCGAGCATCGCAATCCACGGACACCGTTGCTGCCAACATTTGGAAGCGCCCCGTGGTTGCTGCTGGCACTTTCCGTTAGCTGCGGCTGCTCTAGCGAGGCAGGTCCAGCCGCAGACGGCGGCTCATCCGGAGGCTTCGGCGGCTCGAGCACGGGTACGAAGTCCGTGGGTCAGGCCGTTCAACCAAGCGCCGGTACTGGTGCCAGCGCAAGTCGTGTTCACACATCCAACAAACCAAAGTCGAGCGCTGGGCAAGCCGGAGTTGGAGCAGTGCCGGGCTGGACCGTATCTAGCAGCAGCGGTGCTGGTGCCGAGACAGCTGGTAGCAGCGGCTCAACGTCAACCGCTGGCTCGCCTTCTGGCGGCGGTGAGGGCGGTTCTTCTACGGCAGGCCATCGGTCGAGACCGTTCGCCTGCGCCGCGTCCAAGTCGCCGCTCTTTGCTAGTGCCGAGCCAATCGAGATGCGGATCACTGCCGACTTCACGAAGCTGAACACCGCGCCGACCGCGGAGGAGTCAGCCTCTACGGCAACGGTCGAGGTTGGCGGCGCCCAGCCCGCGACCCTGACGGCTAACATACAGGCACGCGGCAACTCCCGCTTTCGCTGGTGTCAGGTGCGCCCGTTCTCGTTGAAGTTCTCAGAGAAGCAGCAGGGCAATATCTTCGAGCATCTTGGCAAGACCGTCAAGTTCGTCTCTCACTGCGTGGGCAAAGACAACGCGCCCGCCGATACGTACAAAGCCGACTCGCCCGACGTGTACGAACAACGAGTGGTCAAGGAACACTCGGCTTACCAAGTGCTCGACCAGTTGGGAGTGCCGTCGCTCAAGACACGACTAGTGAGGCTTGTCTACCACGATGCACTAACCGGTGCAGAGGACACGCACTACTCGATCGCACTCGAGCCTGAGGACGAGATGGCCAAACGCTGCGGGATGGCGAAACGGAAGGATGCAAACCTGCCCGAAGGAGCGGCTACTCCGCTCAATCAGTACGGCAATGTCTTGATCAACCTCCTGAACAACTTCCTGCTGCAGTACGACTGGAGCATCTCACCCCAAAAGAACGTCATCGAACTCATCGAACCCACTGCACGGGAGACCTTCTTTGCCCCCTACGATTTCGACCTAGTCGCGGTGTCGCGACCGGACTACGGCCCCAACGAGCAGCGCACGCTCGAGACCAGTCGCGTCGCCTTTGCGGATTGGCTCAGGCGCAACACGAGCGCACCCTTGTTCGAAGAAGCCAAGCAGATTCTCGAGCGTGCCGACGCCATAAGAAGCGTTATCAATCGACCCGAACTGGACGCGAAGAGTCACGAACTGTTCTCGCAATGGTTCGATCAGTTCTCGATGGCGCTCGGCGAGTATCGTTCCTGCGAGGGACACGCCGAAGACGCGGATCGGACGGCCTGCTACGTCCCCGACGACCATGGCAATCTGCGCGTGTCGGCTTCACCGGTATCGCTCGGCGAGTGGACCACACGAATCGAACCACCTGGAGACGTCGATTGGTTTGCTGTGCGGTTGGAGTCGGGCGCTCTCTATACGATGGGAGGACGGACTGAGCTCGAGCTCTCGGACGAATCGGGCGTGCGTATCCTCGATGCAGCGGCAAATGCTCCAGTATCGTTCCGGGCTCCTCGCGCGGCGTCGTTTTACCTGCGCGCGTCCCAGGGGGCCTCACTCGTCGTCTCGCCGCTCTATCCCTCTTCCGACGACCTTGATCTCAATACCTATCTCTATGCGGACGACGTCGGTGCTTCCCTAGAAACCGCGATGACCCTCGAGCCAAGGGTGTCGTGGAAGGGGCTTTGGGAACTGAGCCACGGCGAAGACCAAGACTGGTACAGGGTTCACCTCGATCCCGGGGTTTCATTGAAGGTCGTGTTGCCCTTCCTTGACTGGGCTCAAGGGTTCGTGGAAATGACTCGCCTGGACGGCGGAGCGGATCCTGAGTCCTCCTCGGCAGATCTGTCTCGCGGCGACAACGACTTGTCCGAATTCGTCACTGTGTCCGGCGACTATCTCGTCAAGCTCATTCAAGTGAGCGGAACGGGAGAAAGCGTGCCGTACGAGATTCAAATCGAGTGATAGTGTGCCGATAGCTCGAACGGTCCGTACCACTTGACCCTGTCATGACGGTGCTTGATAGCCGTCCATC
>JBLNFG010001265.1:0-3578 GCA_050263495.1 Myxococcales bacterium
CAAGGAGCCACCCACAGAATACGAGCCCGGAACCTGGGGTCCACCTGAAGCGCAGGCGATGGTACCTGGAGGTTGGCTCGAGCCCAACGGTTCAACCCAATCCTGATTTGGAGTTTCCGGATGACTGCACTCGGTTCGACGTCTACGTTGCGGAGTCTCCGTATGTCGAGGGGTTCGCTCGTGACCACGCAAAGTACTCGCTGAGTCACCATGGAAACATCAGCTTACGCCGATGCTGAGAGCGTAGCCCAGCGGGCCGCGGCATTCATCGCCTGGCACGCGCACGATGCGATTGCCTCGCGGGGGCAGTTCACGCTGGCGCTCAGCGGCGGCAAGACACCGTGGCGAATGTTGGATTGGTGGGTATTGGAAGATCTTCCCTGGGAGCGGATCCACCTGTTCCAGGTAGACGAGCGCGTCGCACCATTGGGAGACGAGCAACGGAATTGGACGCACATGCAGAAGGCGCTTCAGCCACAATGGCAGCAGCTAGGCGCTCACGTCTATCCCATGCCCGTCGAGGATGTCGATTTGAAAGCCGCGGCCGTCCGGTATGCAGCCATGCTCTCCAACGTAACTGGCGCGCCAGCGGTTCTCGATCTGATCCATCTTGGGCTCGGCGCGGACGGACACACGGCTTCCCTAGTTCCGGATGATCCTGTACTCGATGAAGTCGAGACGGATGTTGCTCTCACCCAACCGTACCAAGGTACGCGACGAATGACTTTGACCTATCCTGTGATCAATCGCGCTCGCCACATTCTCTGGGTTGCCGTGGGTGAGGACAAGCAGCGGGCAGTATCTCAGTTGATGGGCCGTGATCGATCGATTCCAGCTGGCCGCGTGCGTGAAGAAGGGGGTACGCTCATTGCCGATTTTGCGGCTCTGGGGGTTCCACACTAGGGGGCGTCCCGGATTTCTATTCGTTGCGAGCAGCCAAAAACTCGAGCGTTTTCCTGCCCACCACCGCACTCGCTCTGCGAGTGCTTGCTCCTCCCAAATCCGTGCTCGCCCAGAAGGCTGCGCGCGGATGGGAGGAGCGGTGGCCGTGCCGCGGCGGCCCTTCGGGCCGAGCTCGTTTGACCCTCGTCGCGACAGCTCTTCTTCGTGTCCTCCACCTCCTTCCCATCGCGCGCAGGTCGCCAGCGGCGACCGAGCACGATGTTGGAGGAGGTCGGCGGCGCGTAGCGCCGACGGGTGGAGGCAGCATCAACCAGCGAAGCTGGGCAGGCGCCGCAGGCGGCCAGTGCACATGGCTTTCGGGGAAAGTCGACCGGGCGTCGCGCGCAGCACACGTCCGGTCGGATGGGGGCAGCATCACTACTTTGAGGAGCGTAGCGACGAGGCCGCCCTGCGCAGCGAGAGGATCGGCGCTTACAGTAGGGATTTCAAACCGTTCGGCGTTCTGCCGTTCGCCAGTGTGGTGTCGTCCACGGCTGCGGTTCGGCGATGTTGGCTCTATGAATAGCACGGGAACATTCAATGCTCCCAGCGCTGCTCGACGACCAGCCCAGTCTCAACGCCACCGGTGCGTGGGTGCCTGCGCCGCACCGGCGGCCGTAGGAAACCCGACACTGCAGACGAATAGGAATGAGGACCGATGCCCCAATTGATGGATCTTCTGGCTCACGGACAGTCGATGTGGCTGGACTACATTGATCGGAAACTGCTCTCGACGGGCAAGCTCCAAGCCTTGATCGACGATGGCCTGATGGGCCTTACGTCCAATCCCAGCATTTTCGAGAAGGCGATTGCGGAAGGCACTGATTACGAATCCGATCTGGCCAGATTCGCGCGTGGCTCCGTGGACGCCAAGACGCTCTACGAGCAACTGGCAAGTTCAGACATCCAAAGCGCAGCGGATGCTTTTCGGAGCGTGTACGCCAAGAGCAATGGGCGAGACGGTTTCGTTAGCCTCGAAGTCTCGCCGGAGCTGGCGAGAGACACCGAAGGAACCGTGGCGGAGGCACGGCGGCTCTGGCGAAAGGTCGACCGCGAGAATCTAATGATCAAGGTCCCCGGTACGCCAGAGGGGCTTCCCGCAATTGAGACGCTGATCAGCGAGGGAATCAACGTGAACGTGACCTTGCTGTTCTCCGTGTCTGTCTACGAAAAGGTCGCGGCGAGCTTCATTGCGGGGCTGAATCGACGTGCAGCCGCCGGTGGCGGTGTTGATCGCACGGCTTCCGTTGCCAGCTTTTTCGTCAGTCGTGTTGACAGCGCCGTAGACAACTTGCTGCAAGCGCGCATGGCTAGCGCGTCGGAATCAGAGCAATCGATGTTGCGCGGCCTGCTGGGCAAGGCCGCAGTTGCTAACGCAAAATTGGCGTATGCGCGTTATCGAGAGATCTTCTCGGGTGAAGCCTGGACCGCGCTCGCGACGAAAGGAGCGCAGCCGCAACGGCTGCTTTGGGCAAGCACGGGAACGAAGAACCGAGAGTACAGCGACGTGATGTACATCGAGGAACTGATTGGCCGCAATACAGTGAACACGGCACCACCCTCTACACTCGCTGCTTTTCGGGAGCACGGACGCATTCGCGACAGTTTGGTGGTGGACGTACATGGGGCTCAACAAACAATCCAAGCCCTCGCGTCGACGGGCATTGCCTTGGATGAAGTTACGCAGCGTTTGCTCGATGACGGCCAGCGACTCTTCCGCGCCGACTTTCACAAGCTGCTCACGTCGTTGGAACGTGCCATCGAAGGCACTGTAAGCACTGCGGACGGGCATCAAACGTGAACCTCCGGGTCTAGACGGCTAGGGTAGAGGTAGAGGTAGAGGTTGCAGCGTCTTCTTTGGTGGAAGGAATTGAAATCTCATGCTTACGGACAGTGGTAGACATGTCCAGATTGCGCCATCGATCCTGGCGGCAGACTTCGGACACATGGCGCAAGAGGTGGAAGCGGTTACGCTGGGCGGCGCCGACATGATTCATGTGGACATCATGGACGGCCAATTTGTTCCGAATCTGACGATGGGCCCCGACATGGTCCGTAGCGTGCGCAAGGCAACCCAACTGCCGATCGATGTGCACTTGATGGTTCGTGAACCCGAACGCCATCTCGAGAAGTTTGCTGAAGCGGGAGCCGATCTGATCACGATTCACGTTGAGGCGACGTCTAACGTGCAGGCCGCGCTTCACGCGATCCGCAAACTAGGGAAACGCGCCGGGCTGGCGATGAACCCGCACACTTCGGAAGCGTCAGTGGAGAACATACTGGACGAGCTCGACGTTATCCTCGTAATGACCATCAACCCTGGCTTCTCCGGGCAGGCTTTTCTGCCCGGCATGCTGCCCAAACTCACGCGTACGCATCGACTTGTGGCCGAGGCGGGGCACGCCATCAGCATTGAGGTAGACGGCGGGATTGGGCCTAAAACAGCCTCGGTAGTGGCGCAGGCTGGTGCCGAAATCTTGGTCGCTGGCACGGCGGTGTTCGCACAACCCGATCGGCAGCGGGCAATTACAGCGATCCGGACGGCCGCAAGAGGACAATAACGAACCTTGACGCCTTCGACGAACCTTGACGCCTTCGACGAACCTTGACGCCTTCGACGAACCTTGACGCCTTCG
>JBLNFG010001266.1:0-3391 GCA_050263495.1 Myxococcales bacterium
CCATGCCCAATGCAGTCGCAGCCCCGATGCCCAGTCAGCCGCAGATACGCGCAGCAAATCCAACCCTCAATGCTCTGCGCGTGCGTGCGGGAGCCCAGACCCACGTGGGCAATGTTCGACAGAACAACGAGGACCAATTTCTGATTGGAGACGTCACCAGTGCTATCCAAGTCAGAAAGGCCAGTCTGTGCGAATCCAATCACCTTTACCTTGGCACCTCGCCCATGTGCCTGCTGATCGTGGCGGACGGGATGGGCGGCCACGCCGCTGGAGAACGCGCAGCTGCACTTGCTGTCACCTCCGTGGAGAGCTTCATCCTGCGTGCGTTGGGGCACATTGGCACGCTCGGAATCCGTGGTCCCGCCGATCTCCTCCAGGCAAGCTTTCAGGCAGCGGACGGTACTGTCATTGAGGCTGCCGAAAGGAATGATTCATTGGCAGGTATGGGCACGACTATGACCGTAGCGATGATCGGCGGCAGCGAAGCGCACATCGCCCACGCGGGCGACAGCCGTGCGTACCTACTGCGCGAGCGAGCGTTGCGACGACTCACTCGAGATCACACGGTCGCAGAAGCCCTACGCGAAGGCGGCTTGGTTAAGAACCCCGAGTTGCACCCGCTACATCACGTCATCACCAATGCCGTCGGCGGCGGCACCGCGGGGGTAAATCCTGACATCGCTCGGGTCGATTTGAGTCCCGGTGATCGCCTCTTGCTGTGCACGGATGGGCTAACGAACATGCTAGACGACGAAAAGATTGCTGAGATCTTGTCAAGTGAGCTGAAGCCGGCAGAAGTGAGCCAACATCTCGTCGAAGCCGCGCTTGCTGCTGGGGGTGACGACAACGTTACGGTCGTGGTAGCGTTTCTAGACGCTGCGTGAGTGTTTCAGGTCCTCATGCTGCCCACCACCGCACTCGCAAAGCGAGTGCTTGCTCCTCCCAAGGCCGTGCTCGCCACGGCTGCGCTCGGCCGGGAGGAGCTGTGTCGGACGTGTCAGTCGAGTTCTGCGTCGTCTGCCATGGCTTGCGGGGGGTGCCAGAAGCAGGCTTCCTCGGAGAGCGACCCTCGACCAGTGCTGTGTCGAAGAGTCGAGCGGCGGGCAACGCTGCCTGGCCCGAGCACTGCAGGACCAGTGGTGTCATCGGAGGACGAAGCCAATTCAGGTTTCCTGACCGTTGGCGGCGCGTTGTGTGCTGCCGACATGACACTCGAAGCTCGCACGTGGCTAAGCGCCGTCGCGCTAGTGGGCGACGAAAACAGTCCCACGGAATTGGTGACAGGGCGATTGCTTTGAACGAGACGACTTGCAGCGGATATCACAGCGCGCGCCTTTTGCGTGCCGATCGCCACCGAGTTTACGGTCAGCTCGGAGGTTTCGCTCAGAACACGCTCCACACTGCGCGGAGCGGCCAGCAATGCTACGAGTCCTAGAACCGCAGCAACGGACAAGAGGTGGGGCCAGATTGGCATCATTGGAACGTGCAGTTCGGCGTCTTGTGGCTTTCGTCCGGGACCCGATTGCGGGGGCTCGTAAGGCTCGTGAACCGAGAGGACTCGCATGGATGAGGAAGGCGACTCGGACGCGTCCCCCGCCTCACCGAGAATTCGGCGTACGCGGCTGTCAGCTCGCGACCATTCCGGCGATGCAAACGGCGCGAGCTCTTGCGCTAATTCTCGTACACTGGGGTAGCGGTGCTCCGCGTCCTTCTTCAGGCAACGCAGCACGATCTGCTCGATGCTCACAGGAACGTCGGGACGAAGCGAGCGCAATGGTACCGGTTCATCGCACATCACCGTGGCGCACGTCGCGTGGACAGTATTGCCGTGAAACGGAACACTATTCGTTAGGAGCTCGAATAAGACAATACCGATCGACCATATGTCGGCACGAGCATCCACACGATCAGGCGCGGACATCTGCTCTGGCGCCATGTAATCCGGTGAGCCAAAGCTTTGGCTACGCGTATAGGAACGTTGTCTTGGTTCAAGCCGCTTAGAAATACCAAAGTCGATGACCTTTAGAATCTCCGTTCCGTCTGGCATTCGGCAAAGAAACAGGTTTTCCGGCTTGAGATCGCGATGGACTATCCCCTGTGCGTGTGCTTCCGCCATGGCCTCGCAAACCTGAAGCACGTAGTCCACTGCACGGCTAAGGGATAACGCTCCCTCGGTCGCGAGCAGATTGCGTAGATCGCATCCCTCCAAGTACTCGAGCACCATCACCGGTGGCCCGTGATCTATCCGTCCAAGATCGAGCACATGCGCCGCATGAATACTATGAAGCTGGGCGCTCGCGCGCGCTTCGTTGACGAACCGTGAAGCTGCTTCTGGATGGTGCGCGAATTCCGGGCGGACCACCTTGATCGCGATAGGATGCTGCAAAACGAGGTGCCAGCCCTTGTATACGATCCCCATCCCTCCCTCCGCGATCACCTGGTCGATTCGGTATTTTCTCCCGATAACCGTTCCGAGCGCCAGGGCCACAGGCATCGTTCGCTCACATGCAGCAAGCTCATTCGACATAACTCAACTCCACACGGAGCGGGGCCTTGCAACGCTTGGACCACTGCCAAAGCACACTTACTTTCAGCGGGCTTCACCCCAAAGCTGTTCGCTGTCGCCGCTGGCTAGCTACAGCCCTTTCGTACGCCGGATCGCTCGTCACGCGGGCGGACAGGCGCGCTTGCAGCGCTGCAAGCGCCGTTTGCGCAACTCCGACGCACAACGCACTTCACGCTCAGCTGCCGTGTTTCTGCGCAATCAGACATACCTCCAGCGACGTAAGGTTTTGGAGGCGGCAGAATTGCGGGTAGCGCAGGTGGGCTCAGCCTCTCACCCTCGCGTTCAATCCCCGCGGTGAGTCCGCCCTGACCGGTTCTGGTACGCTCGCCACCTCGGCAATCATTTACGTCACAGCTGCGTCAGGGCTCCTCTCTTCATGGGTGAGCGCAGCTAAGCGTGCGTAGCACTCCGCCTTGGTGCCTGCCTTGGGGGCGTTGCGCCGAACTTTTCTGCAGCCACTTCGAGACGGCGAGCTCGGGGTAGTTAGCTGCCCTGCTGCGCAGTGTCGCCGTGCAGGGACGCCATTTCACGCGGTCCCATACGGGCACTCGAAACGGATCTCGGTAAATGAACCTTGCGCAACCACCTCAAGCCGACCTCCGCCGCGTCGCGCGATCGCATGGCACACCGACAGCACCTGCAGGTGCTCGGCACGCGTGCGTTCGACACTCTCCGGCGGATCCAACCGGTCGATTGGGGCGATCGGCACAGGGAAGCCTGGGACTGCAAGCACGAATATTATCGTACCCGCTGAGGGCTCCTGAAAGCTGAGCGTCACGGTTCCCTTCTGCGGTGCCACGCGAACGGCCAAAGAGAATAGGCTGG
>JBLNFG010001267.1:0-2962 GCA_050263495.1 Myxococcales bacterium
AGTTGAACATGAACCGGACCAACGAAATCCAGAACACGAACCCACCTGCCAACACCGCCCCCGCACGCTCTGGGGCCGACACGCTGGAAGCAGCCTTGGCACACGCCGCGGAATTGGCCGTAGAACACGGCTTTACTGCGGAGGTGTTCTCGCAGTTAGCGCTCAACGCCTACGCGACCAAGAGTCCTGAATTCCGCGAGCAGATGGAAACCGCGCAGCTTGCCGCACAACTCGAGGTATTGCGTGCTCAGGGACGGCTCGGAGCCGCATGAGTGTCCTCTAGGATCCCGTGTGCCAGGGTGAGCCAGTCGCATGGCACACCCTGACGCAAGTGCTTTCTTGACGCGCCAATTCCATCGGGAATTTCCGCATAGAGCCCCAACGCGGCCGTGGCACGCGGATTGCTGAAGTGCTGTCACCCCGATTGAGGAGATGACGATGCGGAACTCATACCCACTTACTTCGTTGACCGTGCTTGCTCTCGCCACCCTTGTTGCCTGCGGCACCTCGACCAGCGAGAAGACGTCGGCACCGGATGAGAACACGACGAACGGCGTCCAGAAGCTAATGCAACGCGCCAGCAGCTGCGACGACCTCGACTACGCGTTGCGCGCGGAGGCTCGACTGCAGCTTGCAAAGCAGATCGAGCAGAGCCAACCGAGCGTGGCTAGCGGGGCCGCGAGATGGGGCGGCGTCGGGGGTAGCGCAACCATGGTGCCATCGAACGCCGCCAGTGGTGGGGTCAAATCCGCCACGGGCCAAGCCGTCGCAATCGGCGATTCCGCCGATTCAGCCAGTGGCGCGGGCGAGTCGACCAACTACAGCGAGACGAACACTCAGGTTAAAGGCATCGACGAAGCCGACATCATCAAGAGTGACGGCACTCACCTCTATGTCGCGCGTAATCAGGAGCTCAAGATCTCTCGCGCCTATCCGGCTAGCAGCATGTCCGTGATCGCGACCCAACCGATCGAGGGATCAGTTCGAGAAATGTACGTGGTGCCGGGATCGAACGGCTCGACCGTGGTCGTCTACTCGGCGGTAGACGCCGCTGGTCTGTACGACGAAGCCAACATCCCGCGGCCAAAGAACTCCGCGGGAGTCTACGGCGCGCCGATGATCGACTGTTTCGACTGCTCCTCCTATTACCAGCAGCTTCCGGCAACCAAAGTTACGGCACTGTCCCTCGCGAACGGCGCCGTCACCGTCCAAAAAGAGATCTACTACGAAGGGTCCTACCTCTCCTCGCGTCGCAACGGTGTGTCGGTACGTACGACGTTGCAAGTACCCAGTCGCGCTCCCGTAATCAACGTCTACCCAGACGAGGCCAGCCGTACCAAGGCCATGTTGCTCGCGTTGGACGAACTCCAGAAGGGTGGGCGTCCGATCGCCGAGATTCCGAGTGAAGAGGTGGACGAACTGGTGCAAAAGAAGCTCAGCGACGTCGTGATCACCGACGCCGAAGCTTCGATTCAGGCCATTACCCACGACGATTGGCTGCCGCGCACCTTTGAGCGAAAGAACGGTGCGCTTACGGCTGACACACTGCCCTGCCAGTCCTTCTACATTCCTGCGAGTGGTTCGACGAGTGCGGGTGTCACCTTTATTGCCCAGCTCGACATCTCGTCGATGTTGACCGGAGCCAACAACGTCGCGATGCTCGGCCTGGCCGACACGATGTACGAGAACGCGAGCACAGTCGTGCTTTCTTCTCGGTATTGGAACTATGCCCCTGAAGCCGGTGAAGCGGTGACGCAGACTCTGGTGCACCAATTCGACGTGAGCCAGCCGGGAACGATCGCGTACCAAGCATCTGGCACAGTGCCGGGTTACATTCTCAATCAGTTCGCGCTCGATGAGAGCGGCGGGGCGTTGCGGATCGTGACCACTGACGACGGCAGCAGCGACAGCAATCGCGCAACTTCAGCGGGTATCTACGTCTTGCAGCCGCAGGCCAGTAATCTGAAGACCGTTGGCAAATTAGAGGGTCTCGCCAAATCCGAGCGCGTGTATGCCGTGCGCTTCCTCAAGGACAAGGCGTACATCGTGACGTTCCGACAAGTCGATCCGCTCTTCGTACTCGACTTGTCCGAGCCGACCACCCCCAAGCTGCTCGGTGAACTCAAGATCCCGGGATTCAGCGAGTACATGCACCCGCTTGGTGACAACCATCTACTCACGATCGGTCGTAACGCGACCGAGACGGGCCGTGCCGGCGATTTGGCGCTGCAGATCTTCGACGTGACTAATCCCATCAACCCAGCTCTCGCACACAAGTATGATTTCACGATGTCTGGCTCAAGCGAGGCCGAACACAATCATAAGGCTTTCAGTTTCTTCGATGAGCTCGGGATGCTGGCGATACCATTCTGGAGTGGCACCTGGAACACCCAGTACGGCTACATGGCACAGAATACCTTGGAGCTCTTCGCCGTCGACGTAAACAGCGGCTTCAAGTACCTGGGTGCACTCGACGGCAATTCGGTACTCCCCAAAGCCGAGCAAGGGGGCACGCAGTACTACTGCGACTACCCGAATCAGTCATCGGGCACCATCGAACGCGGCATGTATATCCAAGACACCCTGTACGCGGTGGGTCAGCGCGGCATTATCGCGAGTGCGCTCGCGGCGCCCACCACACCGACGGGCGTTCTTCCGTTCGACTCGACGGATGTGCCCGAAAACTGTTGGGCGAGTGGCGAGGGCGGTGCTGGAGGGACGACTAGCATAGGTACAGGTGGGTCCAGTGGTTTCACCACGCCATCCACTGGTGGGGTGCCGACAATCACTCCCACCTCGGGGGGCGCGCCGAATACGACCGTTGCCCCGAGCACGTCTTCTACCTTCGCGGCCCCGGGTGGTGCAGGTGGCGCCGGTGGTGCTAGTGGCGCCGGCAGTGTCAGTGCCGTGTAAGCGAGAGCCCTAGTGCCGCCCGCCAAAAGTCTGGCCGCCTTTTGGCGCC
>JBLNFG010001268.1:0-15277 GCA_050263495.1 Myxococcales bacterium
TCATCGTGATGGACGACGAAGACGCCGTGCGCGCAGTGATGACACGGTTGCTCGAGAAATTCGGGTATTCCGTGGTCGGCCTGCGCAGTGGGAACGAGGTGCTTGAGTATTACGCGCGGGCATCCAAGGCCGGCACGCACTTTGCGGGCATGATCTTCGACCTGACTATTCCTGGAGCCATGGGAGGGAAGGAGACCATCGCCGAAATCCGAAGAGTGAACAAGTCAGTGCCAGTGTTCGTGGCTAGTGGCTACGCCGATG
The DNA here is from genome assembly GCA_050263495.1 of Myxococcales bacterium. Lineage (GTDB taxonomy): Bacteria > Myxococcota_A > Polyangia > Polyangiales > Polyangiaceae > FEN-1139. The sequence goes on from JBLNFG010001268.1 coordinate 262, forward strand.
ATCCCGTGATGGCACAACCCGGGAAGTACGGCTTCACCGGGAGCATCACCAAGCCCTTCAGTTCCGTGGAAGTATCGGAGCTGCTGAATCTGCATTTGAAGTCCGGGGTGTGACTCAACACGGGTGAGGAGACTTGCGTACCGATACGCGAACTGGATGCGCGGCGTACCGATACGCGAACTGGATGCGCCCCAATACGTTCCATTGACGCACCGGCGGGCTACGCCGCAGCGGATGAACTGTGCCCCAGCTGGCGCGACGGACTAACCTACAGCTCTACCCGCACGGCGGCCGCGACAGCCCGAGCTTTCTGTCGGGCTTCCTCGATCGAGCTTCCCCGCGCTAAGGCGACGCCCATGCGCCGATGGCCTTCGAGACTCGGCTTTCCGAACAGGCGAATCGTCGTGTCCGACTCTGTAAGCGCTTGAGCGAGGTTGCTGAAGGCGACTGCTGAACTGTGCCCTTCAGGCAAGATCACGGCTGAGGCAGATGGACCGTGTTGCCTGATGTTGGGGATCGGCAGTCCCAACATGGCGCGGGCATGGAGCGCAAACTCGGACAAATCCTGGGAAATCAGAGTAACCATGCCAGTGTCGTGCGGACGCGGTGAGACTTCGGAGAAGATAACCTTACTGTCTTTGACGAACAACTCGACCCCGAAAATCCCGTACCCACCGAGCGCGCCAGTGACCTCGGCCGCAATGCGCTCCGCCTCCGCAAGCACCCCCGATGCCATGGTGTGCGGTTGCCAGGATTCGCGATAATCGCCATCGATCTGGACATGACCGATGGGGGCGCAGAAGGACGTCCCGCCCTGGTGGCGAACTGTCAACAGCGTGATTTCGTAATCGAAGGCAACGAAGCCCTCCACGATGACCTTTCCACCACCTGCGCGTCCGCCTTCCTGCGAGTGCTTCCAACAACGCTGGAGATCTGCTTCACTACGCGCGACGCTCTGTCCCTTGCCGGACGAAGACATGACCGGTTTGACGACGCAGGGGAAGCCAATGTCCGAGACTGCTGAACGAAACGCAGCTTCAGTTTCAGCGAAACGATAAGGAGAAGTAGCGATTCCCAGCTCTTCGGCAGCCAGGCGACGAATTCCCTCGCGGTTCATCGTGAGGCGGGTGGCGCGAGCCGTAGGAACCACGCGATGACCTTCTTGCTCGAGTTCGAGAAGAGTATCAGTCGCGATGGCTTCGATTTCGGGAATGATGAGGTCCGGCTTCTCCTGCTCGACTACACGCCGTAGCTGTTGCCCATCCAACATGGGAAATACGTGCGCACGATGTGCCACTTGCATCGCTGGTGCATTCGGGTAGGCGTCACAAGCGATCGTCTCAACTCCGAGGCGTTGCAGCTCGATGACGACCTCTTTGCCAAGCTCTCCGGAACCGAGAAGCAAGGCGCGCTTTGCGTTGGATTTGAGGGGCGTTCCAATGCGAGTCATGGGCGTGTTGCGCGCCGTCATGCCCCATCAGCTGTCGTGGCGCAAATTGCGGACCACCGCTACACGCGCCGGACGAGTAACGGCCGTGAGATCCTCGCTGATCCCGCCGGTTCAAGGCGCCAACTGAGTCCCTTGATGCGGCCGTTTGGCCTGTGGCGTTTCCGTGATTGCGCTCTCACGTGCCGCGCTGCTGCTCGGCGCTCTCGACCCACGTGGGTGTGGATACGCAAAAGCGCGCCCGCTCGCTCGCTTCGCTCCAAACGTAGCTAGCGTCCAGCACGGTAGTACGTATCCGGATCCAGGCGATGGCTGATTATCGTGTCTAAGTACAAAAGATCCTGCTCCGCACTTAAATCGGCCCGTTTGGGAACCGCTACGGGAAGCACTGAACCGCGAGGCGCTCGCGCAACTACGACATCATCAGAACAGAGGCCGTTTGGCGTTCGATGAGGCAAGCCGAGCAATCGCGCAACCGCCGAGAACTGTGAGGTAAGGAATGCGAGGGGATCTCTTTCTGTCGTTCGGGTTAGCCGTCGGGTTGGGCGTCAGCTGCCCTCAGGCTTGGGCCAACACCGAGCCGCCCCCTGCGTACGATGCTCGCGCGGTTGGAATGGGGAGCTCCGGCGTAGCGCATGTTCATAATGGTGCCTCGCTTTATCACAACCCGGCTGCCCTGCATGAGATAGGTCAAGGCGCGGCAACATTGGTGCTCTCGCCCTTTGCTCCCCAAGTCGGGGCCCCACTCGGGATCAGTGGACCCGAGGTGAAGAGCAAACGAGGTGTCTTCCCGATGTTTCTCGTGGGAGGGGCGTACCGCGTTCATCCCCGCGTTGTCGTTGGTTTGGCCGCGTTCCCCACCATGGGGTTTGGTGCCAAGTACGGCGACGTGGCCGCCTTCGGAGGGCTGAAGCTGAATGCGCAGCTTGCGGCGATTGAGTTAGCTCCGGGTGCATCATTCGCGATCACGGACTTTCTCTCCGTGGGCGTGACGTATCGCGTTACTTACATGTCGTTCAACTTGGAGCAACCAGCCGCTACGTCCGCCGGTACACTGGCTCAAAACAAGACCGATGTTTCTGGGTTGGGCTTCTTGGGTGCTCAAATTGGCGTCTTTGCGCGCGCCACCGAGACGACGCGTCTTGGTTTGACGTACCGCAGCAAAGCAAGCGTCAACATGAAGGGCGATACCGAGGCGGGCGGCCAGACCATGCACACCGAGCTGGAATTTGCCTCTCCGCACACGTTCAAGTTCGGCATCGCTCAGTCGTTGCTGGAACGTCACCTGCTGCTGGCTCTGGACTTCAAGTTGGCGCTCTACAAAGAATCCAGCAAGGAATTGGCGCTCAAAGTGGATGTTCCGGGCGCAGGCACGGTGACACAAGCCCAGCCGCTCAAATGGAAGAATGTCCTAGGAGTGTACGCAGGTGCTGAATACCGATTTGCCCCTGACGGCCCCGCAGCGCGGCTCGGATATAGTATGGCGCAGAGTGCCACGCCCAACGACTACGCGAACCCCGTGCTGCCTCCTCCTGGACTGCAACACGCAATTCATGCGGGGGCTGGTATGACTGTGTCGAGCTTGGATATCGATTTGGGCGGCTACTACCTGTTCGGTTCCAAGAAGGTTCGGCCGGTTGCCGGCGCCGAAGGCGAATACAGCATGAATGGGATTCTCGTCGCGCTGAGCGGGACGTACCGGTGGTAGGCGGCAGCCAAAGCGCTCGTCGCCGAAACGCGTGACCCCGCGCTTGTGTCAGCGATCTCGAGATAGGTACCGCCGATCTTCTCGGTGTCGCCGCGAACTGCTCGGCTCGCGACCTTTCGTCTTCAACTGAGCCGTGCTGGGCCTGGCCGTCGACGTAGCGCGTGGTTTGGTGCGAAGAACCCCTCGCATCTCTTGCGGCGCCAGAGGACGCTTTGGGTGGTCGCGAGTTCGAGCAAAATCTGAGTACTGCGAATCACGGATCTTGCTAGCATCTCCGCGATGATCGGACTTAATCACGAGCCAGCGCTCTGGCGGAACCTCATTTTTGTCATGCTGACTACTCTTGCGGGGAGCGGATTCGCGCGCGACGCCCTTGCATCCCCTGAGGAAGCAGAAGGGGTACCAGCTAACGCGGGGCCGGAGAAGGCCTCACCGGAGTTGGCAAGCGCCGCTGGGTCGCAAGAGGGGTCCTTTCTTCCTCTCGACCCATTTCATGCAGGGCTATCGATTGGCTCTGGGGTTGGCTGGTTCACCTCGCAGACGGTGAACACGCAAGCTCTCGGAAAGGTGGGACCCACCTTTCACGCTGGGGTGAGCCTCGAGCTTTACGATCTCTTGAGCGTTGCTTTCTCCGCTGGAACCATTTTCGTCAAGGACAAGGCAAGCTTCAATCAGACCGTCGTCGATACCTACGGTAGAACATCGGACGCGAGCTCTTCGGCAAACATCACAATCCTTGGACTATCAGCTGGATTGAGGACGCCGGACCTTTGTCTTCATCAGCACGCAGACGGAAAAGGGTGGCTCGCTACGAACGCGTATGTGCGCTACGGGCTAGCTTGGGTGAGCGGCGACCGAGTCATCTCCAATTGCAAGGATTGCGACTCAAGCCCGCTGTCCCTCGATGGCGGACAGTTCGTTGAGTCTGGGATCAAGCTCGGAAGTAAGCGAGCGAATGCGTGGGGAATAGCCGGGATACTCGGTTATCGACAGTATTTCGCAGGGGCTTCTCCGTCGGGTGAAGTGCAACTTGCGGTGGAGGTCTCATATTGGTGAGCCAGGGCTCGATTGGCGACACCCTGTCGCTTACGCGCATCGCCCTGCCGCTAAGTTAGCCGTTTGCGCGTCGAGCTGACCAAGACAAGCCTCTTTAGGATCGGCAGACAGTTGACCGAGCTCGGCGTTGGCGTGCTCTGCTCCCGAGCAGGCACGCCCCAACTGCGACTAATAGCGCGAACGACCCTCGAGACTGGCTGTTTGGAACGGAGCAGGAGCAGCCATCGGTTGCTTCAGCTGACCCTGCGTGCGTGCCAGTTGCATCGCTCGTCTTGACGGAACCACCTGACACGTCAGCTGAATTCGAGGAACCACCGTTGCCGACCGGATTCGCCTGCGTTGCGTTGGATTGACCGCCGTTTCCAGTGGAGCTCGTCCCTATGTCGCCGGACTGGCCACCATTATCGGCCGGGTTCGCTTTCGTTGCGCCGGACTGACCACCGTTCCCGTTGGCGCTACCTGGCGTAGCGGACCCTTGTCCACCAACGCCGCTCGGGTTGGCCTTGGTCGCGGAACTTTGCCCGCCAGCGCCGCCACTGGCCTTCGTTGCAGAGGGTTGACTACCCGTGCTGGGGGTCGTGGTGTTCATGGCTCCGGTCGACGCTCCGCCTGCGTTGGGCTGATATTCAAACGCCCCCAAATCGAAGGAGGCACCCGCCGGGCGGGGACGATCGCGGAAGTCCGACGTGATGCCCTCGACATCCGCACCCTGATCGATGACGTCGGTGGCCGTCGACTTCAAATCGTAAGCGGTCGGATCGGTCGTACTGGTGATGTCGAGGAAGCCGGGATCGGTCGTGAAGATCTTATCCCCGGTAACCACGATATTTTTGATGAATTGATCGGAGCTAGTCGTCGTGGCGCTGTGCGCGGAATACGGTTTTACCTTGGGATCGAAGTACCAGAGATTATTCTTCCAATAGATATCTCCGGGGCTGATCTCCCCGCCTCCGGTTGCACCCGAGGACGTGCTGTTGAATGCGATGACCTGGATTGCCGAGCTGCCGTAATCGTTCAAATTGATCTTTGTACCGTCGGCATCGGTAATCGTTCCGCGATCGTGGTGGACGATGGTGTTGTTCGCCCACGTGACGTTCTTTAGCTTCGTGTTGTTGATCTGAAGCAAGGAGATCCAACCGCTGTCGACCATCACGTTGTCGTGAAAGATCGAATCCGTGAACTCACCCTTAACGTAATCGGTCGAGCCCTGTTGGAACATGCTGGACACTTCAAAGAAGCCGCAGCTGTTATATGAAAAGTTATGATGGATGCGCACGTCCGTAACCACACCCGCCGCACCATTCTTGCCATTCGGAACCGTTACCTCCGTAGCGCCTCCGTCGCACCTCACTCCGCCACCGTTGGTGTTGGTGACCCATTGAGCAGCCGTAGAACAATTGACGAATCGGTTGTACGCGACCTCGACGTGAGAACTGTTTACGAAGATTCCTTCGGCACCGCCCACCGCGTTAGGGTCGACCCCTGGTGGGGCATCGACGCTGATCGATAGGTCGTGGATATAGTTGTTCAGGACCTGAATGTTATCGGCACTAGTCATCACGCCGATATCGCAGAGTGTGATCTCGCTGTTGATGAGCTTGCTACCCGCTCCCATTAGCCGAACGCCGATACCGTCCCCCAGTTGACCCATGTCGTTGGCGCTCTTCGAGCCAGACAGGTAGAGACCGTCAATCGTGAGCTGTGACATCGCATCGACCAACGAGCCACTGCCGTCGACGTGGTCTTTCTCGAACTTCGGCAGAGGTGCGCTTGCGTCACCATAGTTGGTGAGCGTCGTCACCTTCGTCGTGTATCCGTTCATGGACGGAATACCAAGATTCTTGACGCCCTTGGCCAACTTGAAGGCGCTGCCACGTTTGAACTTGACGACCGTGCACGAGGCCGGAACCTTGGTCGGGCTCTGGACGGGCGTCGCTTCTGTCAGGCCGTCGTTCGTGTCCTTGCCGTCGCTGCCGTCCACGTAGCAGTCGGCGGCGATTGCCACGATGCTTTGTCCCAAGATCGCCAGCACCGTTGCACTGCAGAACGCTAGCCTTGACGATTTCATGACCGATCTCCTGTCTTACAGAGTCGCACGGACGTTCGCTTCTTTGTGCTTGCCACACCACCGAAGCGCTGAGCCAGATGTTGCAAATCACGCTGTGTAGCGACGCGCGCTATCTGGCTTCCTGTTCCGCTTGGGGCACATTCTTCTGATGGCTTCGGACGCGTAAGCGCGGTAGAGGCTTTGCGGTGAGCATTTCTGCCTTCGCGGCAGTCTCGTTCGGACCGCATATCAAGATAGGTTTGCGGCCAGCGCGGGGTGACGACTCGTGCTTACCGGCCAAGCGAGGGTTCTTGACATCGCGTAGGCGCGGAACATTGCCCGCGCGCCGACGCAGGCGCTACTCAGGACAATGGACGGACTCGCGTCGCGAGTCCCTTGCGCCATCGGTGCTTGGCGCAGTCGCCCACGATCCGAGCATCGCGAGTGCCGTCGCTCCTGCGACGAGCTCCAACACTAGCGCGCAGAGCGGAATCGCCACGGCGCTCGGAAGTGCTGACGGAGCTACGACGAGGGGAAGCACCGACATGGCGAGCGCCGTCTGGCGTGTTGTCGTCGCGAGCATGGTTGCTCGGGCGGCAGCTCGACTGAGCCTCCTGCGAAACGCGAGTAGTACCCCACCACAGGTCAGGAACAGCCCGAGGTAGAGCAATGCCACGGCCATGAGCGCAGGCAGGAACGTAACTTCGCGCCTCAGAACCACGGCGAGTTGAGCGCTAGCAGTGGAGGTAAAGAGCAATACGGCGAGAGATGCCTGAACGACGGTCTGCAGGACGGGCTGGACGTCCCTTGCATACTCCTCAGGCTCGAGAGCATCGGAAAGTGCGACGCGACACGCGCCGCCTACGGCGAGAGGAATTACGCCAACGAGCGCGAGATCGCGCAAGGCAACCAGACTCGCGACGGATGCGAAGGAGCCTGCGACGATCGGTAGACTGACGAACGTGGCGATAGCCCAGCCTGTCCACGTCAGGGCGATGGCCGTGCTCCCACAGGCGCGCGTGGCGCAGGCCCAGATCGGAACCAGTGCACTCCCGGGGACCAGTGCCAAAAGCAGCAACGCGGTTGCCTGCTCTGGGTAATTCTGAAGCAGGCTCTTCCCAATCACGAGCGCGAGCGCGGGACCAAGGCCGAGGCTCACCATTAGGACGAGAAGCCGCGATCGGGGACGCAGCACCCTGCGTCCGACCCTTGCCGAGCTCATTCCCATCATCAGGGGACAAAGAACCCCGACCGCGAGCACCGCTCGAGTGAAGGCAACGGGTGTCGCGAGGCCCCCCAGAAACGCAGCGTGTCCTAGCCCGAGCGCGACGGCGATGACTGGCAGCATCCGTTCAGCGAGACTGCCGCGGAGCATCACTTTCGCACCAGCAACTTTGAATACATCTCTGCGGTGGAAACGGCAGCGGGGTGGCGGAGTTGAGTCTAGCTAAGCGTGTACAGCGCAAAGCCGTCCGGCTTGCTCCCCCAATTCCCCGCATGTCGTCCCTTAGGTCCGGTGTGGGTCAATCCAAGCCCATGCGCGACGCTTGAACATGCAGCTGCGCGCGGCTCGGGCAGCTCCCGCAGCGATGTCCCCTGGATGTCCTATTTCGTCGGGGATTCCAGCGCACGAGTCGCTGGATCTTCGTTGTACATTGCTGTGGTAAGCATGAACACTACACCAATTGCCACCACAATGCCTGCAACGACCGCGAACAGCTTAAGTTGCCGAATACGGTTCATTGTCGCAATTGCCCGTTCGGGATCATCAATGTCGATCGCTCGAGCCATTTATTCCTCCTTGCAACGCACGCGCCGCAATAGGCCGAGCGCCGAAGGCACCCTTCACACACGCAACGCGTTCTGTCCCGCGAGTATGCGTCGGTGCGCGTCTGCTTAGCAAGCGAAAGCCTTGGTATGTGCACGCGGCGCGAGTCTCTCGTAGCGCGCGCCGCACTCACCCAAAAAGACAATCAGAGTGATTATGGCGGCTTAGCTTTCCGGCCGCGGCAGAGCGTGGTCGCGCGTCGCTCAGGGCCAACGGAAGCGCTGCGGTTGCGAGCTTTTCGCGGCACGTTCATCTGCCACTCTTCCGAAATTTTCGTCTGATTTCTAGGAGAAGCACACCGTCGAGGGCACGAAGTCGCAGTGTGGCGTTTGTGAGCTGTGCCTGCGTAGTAGCGCGATTCCATTGAGTCGATGCGTCCTTCGGAGCCTCCTTCGCAGCGCATCGCGCTACTACATCGTTCCCGTTCCTGGGGAGGCTTCACTTGCGGCCGTCGGGCGGCGCTCGCGGGCGCGAGCACCGTGGCCCTGCGTGGAATGCCCCACTCCTGCACCTTTCGATTCGGCTCGCAGCAATGCCCAACTTGCTCCGTGCACCGCTTGACCCCCTGCACTTTCATCGCTCCATCGCGTCCGAGTGCGCCCTGGCCGGCAAGTTCTGAAGGAGCGGGATCAAGTCAGGACAGTCGCGGGCAGGCGCGGTACCTGAGGGCGGTGATCACTCCGCAAGGAGCTCTAGCAACTCGTCTTGACTGATGTTGGACGCGCCCTCGGTACCTTCGAGAAGGGAATTAGCGACCTCACGCTTGCGATGATGCAGTTGGACGATTCGTTCCTCAATCGTTCCCGCGGTGACCAACCGATACACGGTCACCGGGCGGGTTTGCCCGATGCGGTGAGCTCGGTCCGACGCCTGTTGTTCGGTAGCTGGGTTCCACCAGGGATCGAGGTGAATGACGTAATCAGCACCGGTCAGATTCAGTCCGAACCCACCCGCCTTGAGGCTGATGAGAAACAGTTCGCCCTCGCCGTTTTGAAAGGCTTCTACGCGGGCACTGCGTTGCTTCTGCGGCGTCGAACCGTCGAGATACTGATAGCGGATGCCGCGTGAATCGAGCAGTCGCTTGGTCAAATCGAGGAAGTCGACGAACTGGCTGAACACGAGTGCGCGATGTTGATTCGCCAACAGTTCATCGACGAGTTCGATGAAGCTCGCCAATTTGGCGCTTTCGAGTCCGGCTTCGGGTGCGACCAGTGATGGGTGGCAACAGACGCGTCGGAGCCGCATTAGTTCCGCCAGAATTTGGACCCGCGACTGGGGACTCTTGGCTGAATTCTCCAATTTGGCGACTGCCCGCTTGCGTAATCCCTCGTAGAGTTGGGCCTCCGCGGCGCTCAAGTTCACCGTGTGCCGAATCTCCGTAAGAGGCGGCAAATCGTCGAGCACCTGCGCTTTGGTGCGCCGCAAGATGAACGGTCGTATGACTCGACGTAGCTCTTTTCGCTGACGTGCCGCGACTTCGTCGTCACTTTCGGTGGCGCGCCCAAACCGCCGCTGAAAGGCCTGCATCGAGCCGAGCAGGTGGGGGTTTAGGAATCGGAAGAGACTAAACAGATCATTGGGGTGGTTCTCGATCGGCGTGCCGGTCGCGATGATGCGGACCTTTGCTCGCAGGCCGCAGGCCGCCTTGGCACGTAGCGTGTCCGCGTTTTTGATGAATTGACCCTCATCGAGCACCACAACGGACCAGTCAATCGCTTGCAGGCTGTCGCTGTCTTGTTGAAGGAGTGTATAGCTCGTGATGACGACGTGCCGCTTGTCAAGCGAATCGAGCGCCTCCGTTCGCGCTGGCCCTGAATAGTCTCGCACCTGCAACGACGGCGCAAAGCGTTCAATTTCGTGACGCCAGTTGTCACAAACCGAAGTCGGTGCGACCACCAGTGCAGTGCCTTGGCTGGCCCGGTGCAAGAGCAGCGCGATGATTTCGACGGTCTTTCCCAGGCCCATGTCGTCTGCAAGACACGCACCGAGCTCCAGCTCGGCGAGCCGCGCGAGCCACCGGAAGCCCTCCGCCTGATAATCCCGCAGTTCAGCGGTTAGTCCCTTTGGGATGGCAATCGTGCGGCTAAACGCGGCATCGAAACGCTGCCGCCACTGCAAGCACTCGGGATCGAGCTTGAGGCCGAGTCGCTCCGAGGTCAATTGCTCGAGAGACGCGAGCGCGGCCATGGGCAATGCCAGCTGTTTCTTACTCTGACGCTGGTCGGCATGTCGAAGCGCGCCGACCATGTCGCGCAGCTCCTGCTCGAGTTCGAGATACTCACCGCCCTCGAGCTTGACGAACCGATCAGAACCGTCCGCTAGGAGTGTCATGAGCTCTTGAAGATCGAGGTTGAGTTCTGAATCGACTTGCAACGTGCCACTCGCGACGAACCAACCACTATCGTGACGGATCGAACCCCGTAACGATTTGATTCCCAATTTAGCCCGCACACCGAATTTCTTACCAAAGGGCCATTCAACGTGAGCGCTGTCGCCCAAGTCACGTAATTGCGATATCAATTCAAGGCACGCCTCAGGTTCGGGCAGTGCGTAATTGAATGGTTCGACCTCGGCCAAAGCTAGTGCAGGACACGCCCGAAGGACGGCGTTGAATCGCGACGTTTCTTCCCCCAAGACGCGTTCGGTTTGTAGCGGTGTACCCTGAATATTCGCGATCAGAGTAGGTACGCCGTGGCCGATCGAGAGCATGGGACCATGCTCACCCAGCGGACGAACTGCGGCAGTGACGGTGAGTCCCGCGCCGCTTGGCACCATACGCAACCAGGGTGTCGAGTCGGCTCCTACCATTCGAGCTTCAACTTGTTCACTCGAATGCACCACGAAGAACTGTGCAAGTCGACCGAGGACGTCCAGGCTCTGAACTCTGCCAGCTTGCGGAATTGCGAGTTGCTGCCCCACGACTTTGGCGACGGCGGCCTGTTGCTTGTCGAGTGCATAGACTACCCAGCGTTGTCCCTCGCGCACGAGCTGCGGCTGTTCGCTGACCCCTGGTGGGTCCACTCGCATGACCAGCTTGTCGCCCATTGTCTCGGCGCGTAATCGCACCTCTCCGAGCGCGAGTTCAGCCGGGACATCGAGCTCGGGCAGAACGAAGACCAAGGGGTGACCGACTAACGCCAGAAGTGCCGTCGGTTTGAAGAAGTGGGTTCGGTTGACGTACCCCCAACTGCTTTCCACCTCCTCGGCGATGTGCTTCGTGACTAGGCGATCTGCCGCCGTCAGCAGGTGATGCTGAGCTCCGTCCTCGAGCAGTTGCTTTGGTGCGATCTTGCGTCCGCGAGTCCATCCGGAGCCCGTACGTTTCTGCAACACGGGTTCGATCTGCAAGTTGGCTGGGTCGATGCGCCAAACAACCCGCTCCTGCGCCGCATCGTCAGCAGCCTGGCTGGACGGCGCGGCGACGAGCTGCTCCAGCACTTGGAGCGCAAGTAGCCAGCCGGGCCTCGGCTCGTAGAGTTTCCAGAGTGGTCGGGTATTTGACGTGCTTGCAGTCGCGGTGAGTTTCTCCAGAGTCGACGCGCGCCGCCTACGCATCTGCCACCCGTCTTTGGTCAGGCTTTCGTCGAGCTTGCGAGCGACCTGCCCGTATTCCTCCGCAAGCCAAGGATACTCGGCTTGAGCCAACCCACGCTGCGCTTCGATCAGGTCGTCCAACAACCAGGCGCGTTCCTCGGTCGACGCATCGAACCAGACGCTATGCAGGCCGCGAAACAGGAGAGACAGACAATCTGTTCCGGAGCTCGCTTGCTGCGGCGGACTCGAATGCCCTGGAGTGCTGGGTGCGGCGGCAGCCTCCGACAGGCGCTTTAGCATCAACGCGGACTCTCGGTACTCATAGCCTTTGTCGCGATTTCGGCTCGTTGCTAGTCGCGTCACGCGAGCCAAGTCCGCCGCCTGTCCCCGCCGCAACAAAGCTAGGCAATGAAACAGCACGAAGACGCGCGGCAGCGACACTTCGCTGCGTTTGTTCGTCAGCCCTTGAATAGCACCTGATGCCCGTTCGAAGAGCTCGAGCGCAGTATCGTATTGCCCTTGCACCAATGCCTGAGTGGCCTCGAATGCGACCGCGGCAGTAGTATGCCCGAGCTCTGAAGCCTGCGGAATGGATGCAACCAAGCCATTCCCCCGCAGCACCGCGGCTTCCATGAGCAAGACTCGAAGGGCGGGCACATCCTTGATCAGGCTCTCAGCATGCTTCAGGAGCCAGGGCATCAAGCCGTAACAGGGGAGCGCCGTTCGATTGGCGTAGTCGAGTGTCCAGGCAATCAGGGCACCCCGATGCGCGCCAAATCCCGCGAGCCATTCCGGGTCAAAAGGAGCACAGACACTCTCCACGAGGGGATTTTGCGTTAGGAAGCGTTCGTAGTCGTACTCTGCACACTGCGCGAGAAATGTGGAAGCCTGGTGTAGATCTCGACGCGTCAGTGCCACACGGAAGTCGAACCACGCCGCTTCATGACCGCCGATCGACGAATAGTGAAGGTGCCGATGTGCCTCCATGCGGATCATCGCCGCCAAGCGGTCAAGCGCGCCGCGTGCGGCCGCGTCTCGGAGCGCGAGCTGCCGGACCATGGGAACACAATCAAACCCGACCTCGCCCGAAATCAGTAGACTACGCTCGACGAGCTTATCGAGAGCTTTGCGCAGACTCGCCGGCGAGTATGCCCGGGTTGCGTCCTCCCGAACGCCAGCGGCGCGTAACAGCCCCGTGAATGGCGTAGCTGCGCGCGGCCCGACGAGGCCCAATATGGTTACTAAGTCGCGTTGCTGGGTGCTGAGCGCCGCAAACTGGCGAGTGACAGAGGCGGTATCACGAGGGGCCAAGGGCAGTGCAATATCACGGCGGTCACATGCTCGCTATATGGGCGCGGTTTCGATGGTTCAATCAGCAGGCCCATCGGGAGTCAGGGGCGCCTCATGAGGGCCGTGGCCGCGCCGAACTAGACCAAAAAGGTCTGCGAACGACCTTGGACGCCAATACCCGCGGTGTGACTAAGGCCAGCTGCCCGCACCGGAATCCCTGGATCTCTAGGCAATGCGCAATTCGACATGCAGGGGTCCCCGCATTCCCGCCAAGCCGAAAGCCGAAGAGGTTGCGCCTTGGTTCAGAACTCGATCCCGCCCGATGAGGAGCTTCGGACTGCATCCACGGCCTTATAGTACTCCTGATAGTACTGGAAATACGCCTCCGATTGGTAAGCGTTCGAGCCAACCTTGGCGTTGGGATCGCCGGTCTTTGCGGCGAGCTCTTTTCCGCCTGCGTATTCGTTCTTCGCCAAGTCGATGCTGCCGGGGAGAACCCGATAGCTAGCAAACACGACCGACATGTCTTCTGGCGAGGTCACTGAGCCACCAGCGCGCCGCTTTAGATCCGCTTTCCAGGCGAGCATGATGGCGGCTGCCTCGGCGGGATGCGCCGTCACGTTCGCGTTAGTGGCCGCAAACGCTTCCGCGGCGCTTGCCCCCGGCAGCTTGTTGTCAACAAGGTGCTTCTTTGCCTTCTCGAGCTCATCAAGGTGCACGTTCGCAACACTGTGGCCACTGCCTCCGTAGATTCCGACGCTCGCAGCGCCGTTTTGTACGACGTCTTCCCAGCCCGTGTCGAAGTCCACCTCGCTAGCGATCGTTCCTGCCAAGAGCGCTCGATTGACGCCGTACGTGCGCGCTGCGCTGTCTATCTCCGTGGTCATGCCAGCAACGGTGGCAAGCGCATCACTGGGACCGTAGGGGCTGGTGTTGTGATCCTCACCAGCTCGCGCTAGGTTCGCCACCCGTTGCGCGATCTTCTGCTCGAGGTAGTTCCTGGCTGCCGCGTCATCCGTGAACCGCACGCCGCCATCGATCGTGCCCATGTGGAGAAAGTTGATCGGGGGCGAGTTGGGAGGAAGAGAAGGCTGTTGCGGCGGTGGTGACGGAGGTGGCGCTTGGGGTGCGGGCCCTGGACTGGGTGAAGGCGTGATGGCCGGGGCTGAGGGTGGACGTGTGGGCGGAGGCGGGGTCAATGCCGGCGCGGGTGTAGCGTTGGCTGCAAGCGCGAGCGTTGGCTGGTTGATTCGCGGTACCGGTGTCGCGTTGGTTGCAAGCGCGAGCCTTGGCGGGGCGATTCCCGGTGCAGGCGTCGCGTTTCCCGGCGAAAACGTGAGGCTCGCGATGCGCTGTCCCTCAACGCCCGAGGTTTCACGGAGCGCCGAGCTGAGGCCGTTAATCGCAGGAATTGCTAGAAGCACACAGCCACCTAACACTACGAGGTACTCCGTGAGAGCGACGCCGCGCGAGTCTCGCCACAAGGCACGTTCTATCGCGCGCCTTCCACACGGTTTACGAATCCAACCTTGGAGTGCCTCATCCCGGTATGGCTTGCCCGAGTAGGTTGATATAGCGCGCTGCATTTCGGCTCCTCTCGACTTCGCTGTCGCAAAAGGCGCCTCTGCAGAAACCGTGCCTGGCATTTGATGCCCACCACCGCTCCGGCTTTCGCCGGAGCTTGCTCCTCCCCGATGCGTGCTCGTCGCCCTGCGACTGCGCCCGCATGGGAGGAGCGTTTTACCAAGGAATCGACGAGAGAGGCCCGTTGCAACCATTGGTTGGTGTTCGCGGGTGCAACCTGCAACCGGTGGTTGCAGCGCATCGAGGGGCGAAGGGTGTTGGCGCGGTCGTATTCGTCAGCACTTCGGTTTCGACTAGAACGCCGAACGATTTGATTCACGCAACGAAAGTGCCAAAACTGAAGCGACCCGCAATGGAAAGGTCCAGGCACTGGAGCTTGCCATGAAGGGCCACGGTGCCCACCGAGGCTGGGCATGCGCCACGGTCCTCGCTCTGCGAGGAGCGCCGGCAGGCGCAGTGAAGGTGGCAAGTGTTTTGCTGCCCACCACCGCACTCGCGAGCGAGTGCTTGCTCCTCCCAAAT
>JBLNFG010001269.1:0-8353 GCA_050263495.1 Myxococcales bacterium
ACTCGGCGGGCTCGCTTACCTCTCAGGCGTTTATCAAGCACCAAAACCGAACCAACGAATTGCTTGCGGATGCCGCGGAACGCGCCGCGGTGGCAGCCGAATTGCTCGGAGCCGCCTCGTACCCGAAGCAGGCACTCGAACAGGGTTGGCGACTGACCTTACGTGGCCAGTTTCACGACATTCTGCCGGGAACATCGCTACCCAAGGCTTACGAGTACTCGTGGAACGACGAGTTCGTAGCCATGAATCGATTCGCATATACACTTACGGACAGCGTGGCTGGGGTGGCGCGTGGACTCGATACCCGCGTCGAGGGGGTGCCGCTGGTCGTCTTTAACCCGATATCCGTGCCGCGCACGGACGTGGTGGAGGCACGTGTCCCGGATGAGTTGCGTGCGGCAAAGGCCCTCACGGCGTTTACCGCAAATGGATCGGCGATTCCAACGCAGCTGACCACGGGCGACGATGGTGAACAGCGAGTGCTCTTTCCGGCAACCTTGCCCGCGCTAAGCTTCGCCGTGTACGGACTCAAAGCAGCGACGCCCCCTGCCGGTGACGCGACGCTCAAAGCTTCCGGCCACCAGATCTCGAACTCCCGGTATCGCGTGACGGTGAACGAACACGGCGATGTCTCCAGCATCTACGACCTTGCGGCGAATCGCGAGTTACTCAGCTCGCCAATGCAGCACGCGCTGCTTACCGAGTGGCCCAGCGAATTCCCGGCTTGGAACATGGATTGGGTCGACCGCATGCAAGCACCGAGGAGTTTCGTGAATGGGAACGCCAAGATTGAGCTCATCGAGTCCGGACCGGTCCGTACCACTCTGCGCATAGAACGAGAGAGCGAGGGTTCGCTGTTCGTGCAGAAGGTGCGATTAGATGCAGCCGCAGCTGAAAGAGTCGAGTTCGTCGATCGCATCGATTGGATGTCCTCGAATTGCTCGCTGAAGGCGACGTTCCCACTGGGCGTAGGCAACCCAAAAGCGACCTACAATTGGGATCTGGGAACTGTCATGCGCGGCAACAATCACTCGAAGCAGTACGAAGTCCCGACCCATTCTTGGCTCGACTTGACGGATCCCGGGCAAGCCTACGGCGTCACACTGCTTACGCCCGCCAAGTACGGCAGTGACAAACCGAATGACAACACCCTGCGGCTCACGCTGCTCTACACCCCTGCCGCGCCGGATTACTTTCACGAACAGTCCACACAGGATTGGGGACGTCATTTGATCACGTACGCGCTCGCAGGTCATCACGGTGATTGGCGAGCGGGCAACGCTCCGTGGCAGGCGCGACGGTTAGAACAGCCACTGCTCGCATTCGCGGTATCCAAGCACCCGGGCACCCTGGGCCACCAATTTCAACTGATCGACGCCAGCAGCCCGCAAGTGACGTTGCAGGCGATCAAACTGGCAGAAAATGGCACGAGTGTCGTTGTCCGTCTGCAGGAATTGTGGGGGCGCCCCGCGCGTCAGCGTCTGCAGTTCCCAGTCACGATCCAAGAGGCTTCGGAAGTGACTGGCACTGAGCAGAAGATTGCCCCTATCGGTTTCGCTGGGCAGTCGATTCGACTAGATTTTCTCCCCAACCAATTGCGCACGATCAGCGTGAAGCTGACGGCTTCTCAAACTGTAGCGGCGCCAGTCAGCGTGGCTGTCCCGATTGAATACAATCTGGACGCCGTTAGCTCAAACTCGAATCGCAGTGACGGCGATTGCGACGGGACGGGAACAACCTATCCGGCGGAAATGCTAACCGAAGTGATTTCTGCGGCGGGAGTGGACTACCGACTTGGCTCCTTTGCGCAAGGAGCCAGGAACGCGCTGCGTGCCGAAGGCCAAACCATTCCCTTACCCCGCGGCTACAACCGGGTTCATCTACTCGCTGCCGCGACAGAGGGCCCCGTGCATGAGGACCTCAAATTCGGAGAGGCAACCTCGAGTATCAGCGTTGGGCCCTTCACGGGGTATCTCGGACAGTGGGACAATCGAATCTTTGCGGGCTCCGTTCCGAGCGTGACCTTCTCAGTCCAAAATCCGTTACTGCGTGTAGCACCAGCCTTTCTGCATCGCGATCGCCTGGCATGGGCGGCCTCCCACGTGCATCGAGCCGCGGGCGACCTCCCGTACAGCTACGGCTACCTGTATTCGTATGATTTCGAGCTCCCGCCGAACACAACCGCAATGACCATGCCTAGCAACCCGCACCTGCTAGTTTTCGCAGTTTCGGTTTCTGCGGTCAGTAACGCGGAGATTCGCGCACTCTCAGCACTTTGGCCCGACCTTGCTCGCGACGCCCGATTCGCGCAACGGTTCGATTCCGTCAGGCGCTGAGAACGTTCTCGTTCCGCGGCAGCGACGCTCGATTCGCGCAACGGTTCGATTCCGTCAGGCGTTGAGAACGTTCTCGTTCCGCGGCAGCGACGCTCGATTCGCGCAACGGTTCGATTCCGTCAGGCGAGTCTTTTTCCGCGGCAGCGTCACTGCTCCGCACCAAACAAAAAATGCCCGAGGGCAAACCAGATCGCTAATCGTGTTCGGAGCGTCGACACTCGACGGGCTCTTGGCGCCTGAGCGTGCATGACCGCGGAGTGACGGAACCCAAATCTGCCTGAGTTGCCGGTCTGGCGATAGATCCAAGCTTTTTTTGTTGCCCACCACCGCGCTCGCTCCGCGAGTGCTTGCTCCTCCCCGATCCGTGCTCGTAGCCAAGCTACTGCGCCGGATGGGAGGAGCCGTGTTCACCATGTTACCGACAAGGGGATCGGCAGTTCCGAATTCGACGCGCCTGCGTGGGCGCTACTGCAAGTCGGTAACGAAGGCCTGATACCCCTCACGCCAAGCTGTCAGATCCATTTGCGCCCCGTCGACCACTTCCAAGCCAAAGCCGGGTGGCACCGTCGCATACTGGCCCTGGGCCAAACCACGACGCCAAGCGACTCTCCCAACGAGTCGAACACGTCGATCACAACGGGGTGGCGTGAGTTCGATCCAGACCAGGTTGTCGTCGGGCGGCGCGAGCGTGCGGACGTAAATTCCACCCCCGCTCACGTTATAGGTGTATCCAAAATCATCGACACTTCGTCCGGCGCCGCGAAACGCGACGCTCGTGCCATACAGGATGCGTGCAGACGCGCGATGGTCGACGCCTCGTGGTCGGCTTAGCTCGTTGGCGACGAACAGCACATTCTCGGCCGGGGCATAGGCGTCGGTGATGGTAACGCCAGTTAGGTCAGAGAGAGCCTCTCGATATTTTCGAATCTCTCGAGGAGGACTGGTGAAAATGAACTGGGCCTCGTTATTGGCAGCGCGTGCCGCCGTGACCAACTCCCGTGGGTCACCAGCAAGCGTCAGATTCGCAACGACAACTCCAAGGCATTCCGCCGTAACCTGACGTTTCAAACCCTCGGCATCCACCGTGAAGCCAACCGAATAGCCCGCGTTTCTGAGGACACGCCCGCTCAACACCCGTCGCGCATGCTCGCTCTCTCCAATCAGAACAGAGCCGCGCGTCGCGTCCGGCAGGGTAATCGCCTCTTTCGGGAGATGACGTAGTCGCGACCGTAATTGATCCCAATCGCGACGCTCAACGACATCATCGGCCCCTGAAGCCAATGCCTCAGCGAATCGAAGGTCGGCAGCACTATTGACTAGAAACAAGATCGGAATGGTCGCGCTGCGCGATTCAGAGCGACGCTCGATGGCGAAGCTTTCGGACACGCTTGCGTCGCCCTCGAGCAGCATCGCGTGCACATCATGGTGCTCGAGCCAACGTGCCGCGAGAATAGGTTCGTGCTCGAAGTGGACCTCGAAAGCGGACTCAGAGGCCATCGCCGCAATCTGGTTGCGTTCGGTGCCAACGAACGTCCCCATTGCCAGGAGCAGTCGCGTCATTCAAAGACTTTACGGTTGCTTTTGGCGGAACTAAAGGGTCTAGCGGCACCCAACATCCGCAGGTCTACGGGCGTTTGGCGACAGATTGCGGCTGACGTACTGTTCTTTGGAGCTCGATGGTGGCCAAGCACCTCACAAGCTCGGCCATCTAGGCCACTTCCCTGCGTATTACGGGTCTTACCTTTCGGCACGCGCGCCAAGTTATCGATCGCTATGAGCGTCCGTATGGAATCCGTGACCAATTCAGGCAGAGTCCTACTCGTCGATCCCGTGAGCGCGTCATCGAACGTCCTCGCTAGTCGATTGAGGATGCAGGCTATGTACGAAGCCAAGACGTCGGGGCGCAACTGCATCCGTCCTGCAATAGCGCAAGACCATCTCCAGGAGGCGTCACGAACTTCCGATGACGCCGGTTCTATTCCAGCTCGAGCAGCCGCCTACACGACTGCATAGAGGGGATATAACGAGGATATGGCGAACAGCCTTCCGGAGTCTTCTGGGTGGCGGTGTCGCCACTTGCTTACCATCCCTCCAGTCAACCCGTCTGGTGAAACCAACCGCGTTGAGACTAAGTGGTTGATAGGAAAGACTGTGGACCCCACTTGGACTCAGGATGCACGCGCTACGGCTGGACCTGACGCTGGTCACTAAATCTCTTAGCGTGGCCTGCCGTTTTGACCCTGTATCGTCTCGCAGCTGTTGACGGTTCGGTTCAACTGCCACGGAAGCGCCAAGAGTAGGAGCCGAGTTTTCACGTACCCACGTTCATTGCACCCGTCCTATCGGGTTGGTTCGAGAATGACATGATGCCGCCGAAAACCAGCCCTCCATTCGCCGACCGCGAGGTCGTGGAGCATCTGAAAAGTGCATCGGGTCGATGGCAAACGGATGGGCGATCCAGTGCCACCATGCAGGCAACATCGCGCGTCGAAAGTCCTCATCCGACGATCGTAGCGGACGAAACTGGCAGAGTGGTCTCGATCAACGCGTTTGCCGCGTGCGTGCTGCAGCGCGAAGAAGAGAATGTCTGCGGCTGGAGAATCGAAGATCTCCTCGGGTTCAAGCTGGGGCTATTCGAACTCCATCCCGATCAAATAGCAGCTCCCGCTAGTGAGGCCACCGGTGCACTCAGCACCATCCCTGGACACGCGCGTCGTCGCGACGGGTCGACCTTCCCGGTGGAAGTTACGTGCGCAGCATTCTACCACCAGTCTTCGCAGTTCATCATCGTGCATTTTTGTGATGTGTCGGCGCGGCATGCAGCCGAGGCTCGCTTACGTCAGCTCTCGACTGCATTGGAGCAAACGGCGGAGCACGCGGTGATCACGGACTCGAACGGTGTCGTGCTGTACGTGAACCGCGCCTTCGAGTCGGCGTCGGGATTCTCGCGCAGTGCAGTGGTCGGCCAGAACATGGATCTGTTGAAGGCAGAGACCCAGGATCCGTCCTCTTACGCAGAACTCTGGTCAACACTGGCCAACGGCCGCGTGTTCCAGGGCGAACTCGTGAATCGCAATGCCCAGGGACAGCCCTACGTGGTCGAAGAGCAGATCGCGCCGTTCATGGACTCGGTTACCGGGGAGACCTATTACATCGCGACGGGCCGCGACGTCACCGAGCGGCGATTTCGGGATCCTCTGACCGGTCTGCCGTCGCGCGCGGCATTCATGGAAAATGTGTCACGTTCGATTGCACGCAGCGAGCGGCAATTGACGACCCGGCCATTCGCACTCGGCTTCATCGATCTGGACCGGTTCAGGAATATCAACGATGCTCACGGAACGGACATTGGCAACCACGTCTTGCTGGAGGTTGCCTTTCGAATTCGTCATGCAGTCCGTCGCGTAGACTTAGTGGCTCACGTTAGCCATCTTGAACGCGACGAATTCGCCGTGTTGCTCGAGGATTTGCGGGCAGTCGAAGACGCACGCCGCATTGGCCAAAGAATTCTGGATGCTATTCGCGAGCCTATTCAGTTGCCTTCGGGGAATACGGTAGTGGTCAACGCAAGCATCGGCTTCGCGCTGGCAACCAATGCTCAAGTCACACCTGAGGTCTTGCTACATGACGCTGAAACGGCAATGCGTCGTGCAAAGGCCACACCGGACGATGCGTGTCAGGTATTCGATTTAGCGATGCACGAGCGCGCCCGCAACCGCCTGCAACTCGAGGCAGAGCTCCGAGGCGGCATCGCCCGGCGCGAGTTCGTCCTGCATTACCAGCCCATCGTTTCGCTTTTCACGGGTGAAATCACGAGTTGTGAGGCATTGGTTCGGTGGCAGCACCCGACCCGCGGATTCGTCCCTCCGCTAGACTTCATCGAGATTGCGGAGGAGTCCGGCTTGATTGTTCCGCTCGGGCAACTGATCCTCGAGACGGCTTGTGGACAAGCACGACGGTGGAGGGACCTTGGTACGGCAGGACTAAGCGTCGCCGTAAACATCTCCACCCGACAATTAACCGAGGGACAGCTGGTGGAGACGGTGCGGCAATGTCTCCAATGCTCGGGCTTGACGCCGGAGATGTTGAAACTCGAAATCACCGAGAGCGTCGCGGCACGCAAACCGGCCGAGACGATTGCCACACTGAATGAACTTCGCGACCTCGGTGTTCAACTATTGATGGATGACTTTGGAACTGGTTACTCGTCGCTAAGCCGCCTCAGTGGTTTCCCTTTGCACAAGCTGAAGATTGATCGCTCGTTCGTCACACACTTACCCCACAACGCGCAGGACGAAGCGATCGCCTCCACCATCGTCGCCATGGCTCACGGCCTGGGTCTGGAGGTAATTGCGGAAGGAGTCGAGACCGTTGAACAGGCGAGATTCTTACGTTCAATAGGCTGTGAAGAGATGCAGGGCTACTTGTTCAGTAAGGCGGTCGAAGCGAGTGCTTTCACGCAGCTGCTCCAGTCGGGTAAGCGCTTGAACTTGGACTAACGTCGCGCCACGGCGCACCCAACTCACTACCTTTAACCTTAGACCTCTTTGACGAAACCGACACTTTCACTCACATCCAGACGTCGCATCGCATCTTACCAGGCTGACATGGATAATACGCCACGGACACCCAGTGACTTGAACGACAGAGCCCCGTCCAAGGTCTGTGAGTCTTCGCCACGCTGCGGATATGGGTCCCACACATCGTTCGCTGCGGCAATTGTGGAGCTATACCCATGAAAGCGAAGCTGCTCATTGTTGAAGACGACGAAGCCCAAGGAGCCACGCTTCGAGATGGGCTTCAAGCGTCTGGGTTCGAGGTCACCTGGGTACTGTCCGGCTTCGAAGCCTTGAAGCTTGCTCGCTCAGAGCCACCGGACCTTATCATTCTAGACGTGGTCATGGCCGGAATGGACGGCCTCGCGGTCTGTCGTTGGCTCAAGATGACGCACGCCACGCGCGAGATCCCCGTCATCATGCTGACCTCGCGCGGCGCGGTTCACGAGCGCGTCGAAGGGCTGAATGTGGGAGCGAACGATTACGTCCTAAAGCCCTGTGCGCCCGAGGAACTAGAAGCCCGTATCCTTGCTGCTTTGCGCGTGAGAGAGATGCAGACCGAACTCCGTGAGCGCAACCAACAACTGGAAGCGATGGTGCATCGAGTCGAAGCGTTGGCGATTACCGATCCACTCACGCGTTTGTACAACCGACGGAGATTCGGCGATGTACTACGCAGGGAGTACGCGCTAACGAAGCGCTATCACAACACCCTGAGCTGCCTAATGCTGGACATTGATCATCTCAAACGCCAGAACGACAGATACGGGCATGACTTTGGCGACATCGTACTCAAAGGTTTTGCCACGCTGCTCAGCCAGAACATTCGGGAGGTGGACGTTGCCTGCCGTTACGGCGGAGAAGAATTCACCCTGCTCTTGCCACATACGCCAAAAGACAAGGCGCTCGTGGTCGCCAACAGGATCGTGAGCAAGCTTCGCCAGCTTCGGTTCACTCATGGTGAGGACGAGATCTCGATTACGGTCAGCATCGGCGTGGCCGCGACGTCAGACCTTGAGTCGCTCGACGCAGAAGATCTCGTGAAAGCTGCCGATTCGGCTCTATACGACGCTAAGCGTCAGGGACGAAACAGGATCTCGCTGTATGAGCGTGATCAGGAGACATGAGCGGAACCCCGGCGTTCCGTGAGTGTACAGCATCCAAGAGACGAAGCCGCAGAGTCGCTCCGACAACACGCACCGGACGCGCCTTTAGCCCGCGTTGATCGCGCAAC
Source organism: Myxococcales bacterium (assembly GCA_050263495.1). Lineage (GTDB taxonomy): Bacteria > Myxococcota_A > Polyangia > Polyangiales > Polyangiaceae > FEN-1139. The sequence goes on from JBLNFG010001269.1 coordinate 8,127, forward strand.
GGGTGGGCGGCGATCGCGCTCAGATTGACGCAAGCAGTAGGAGCACTCCGCGCGGTCGGGGGGCTCGCCCGCGCGGCACTGCGCCAAACACGATGTGGGGCCTAGCAGCGCGATTCAATTGAATTGATGGGTCCTACGGACCCGGCCGCTACGCGGCCATCGCGCTACTAGTTTTGTTCCCTTGGGCATTCACTGCGCCCTACGGGCGCTGCTCGCTGCCGCGAGCA
>JBLNFG010001270.1:0-10190 GCA_050263495.1 Myxococcales bacterium
TCAAGGTGCGGCAATTGATCCTTGCCCACCGGAACGACGTCGGCTTTGCAGAAGAGAATGTCTGCCGCTTGATGCACAGGGTACGTGTACATGCACGCGTTGATACGCGTGAGCCCTGCGGCTTGAATCTCTTCTTTCACCGTCGGGTTGCGGTCGAGCTCCGCCATGGTCACGAGCGTGAGGAACGGCAGGAGCAGCTGATTGAGCTCGGGCACGTGACTGTGGGCAAAAATCGTCGTCTTGCCCTGCTCGGGATCGAGTCCACACGCAAGGTAGTCGAGCGTCAGCTCGCGGACGTTCTCGGAGATAGCGTCGGCAGAATCGCGATCCGTTAGCACCTGATAGTCAGCGATCACGACGAACACGTCGACGCCCAGATTCTGAAGGCGTACCCGATTCTGCACCGATCCGAAGAGGTGTCCGATATGCAGACGCCCGGTGGGGCGATCACCCGTGAGCATCCGATGACGACCGGCATTGACTTGCAGATCCGCCTCCAAGCGTCGGCTCCGCTCGATCGACGCCTCAAAGGTTCCGTACTCTATCGCTTGGGGTTCTTGCACATGCATGGTTTCGCCTCACTTGGGCGTTTGGTTGCTACGTCGGGGTGCCTAAGTAGCACGCGCGAGGCACCGTAGCGTGCAAAAACACCTGGACGAACGATCCAGCCGGGTAGCAGCGGCAGCGCCCGCCGGCCCAGTTGTATCGGGTTAGCACGCGTCGCTGAAACGCAAGGTGCTGCCTATTGGTGCGGAACCACGCTGGTGATGCAGAGATTGATTGCACCGCCATCGGCGCCGGCAAGGGCTTGAACCTCGACGGCTGCGACACCTAACGCGAGCGCTGACGCGTCAGAGCACGCCCCGGGCTTGCTGACGCACCAACTGGGAGGCGTCACGTTGCTGATGCACACGTCCGTCGATCCTGCCCCGAGATCGATCCCCGGTGGTTCAAGGCCATTGGGCATGGGGTAGTGCGCGAGCAGGCGAGCGCGCAAACCGCCCGGGGCTGCCCCCGAGACGGTGACGCGGTAGCATGGTGGCCCATTCGCAAGCGCCGAACAGGTGTCGGTGCCCGTCGCCCGATTGAGCGACAACCCAACTACTGCCCCCCAAGTGACGTAACCATCCGTGGCGCCGCCGGTGCTCGTTCCGTTCAGACACATGCCGCTGCCTGGGACGAACGGAATATCGCCTGGCGCACGTTGCTCGATCGTCGTGTGGCCGCCCTGCGAAGCGTCGCTGTACCAGTACCATGTGCCCTGAATTCGCCATGAGTTACTGGTGCTCGAGATCCATCCAGTAGCGTCCATTGCGAGGGGCGCTTCCGCCGGTGCTGAGACGGTTCCCAGATGCTTTTCCAAGACGTCCATCTGGGGTTGGTCTTGTCCTGCGCGTGGTTCGAGTGACATAGAATAGGCATCCCACCACGGTCCTCCCGCCCACCAAGTCCAACCGAGCCAGACATCTGTGTTGTGCTCGAGATAGTTCAGTAGATCGTCGACTGCAGACAAACAAAGGGGCTGCGCACTCGCCCCGAATTCGCCTAAGAAGGCCCGTTTGCCCAAGCGTCGCAACCATTCCGTTGCACCTCGTAGCGCTTCGGAGCCCTGGGTCGCACTCACGCAGGCGTCCTGCGTGCCCGAACCATCAGAGTCAAAGTACTGGTGCAACTCGAAAGCGTAGTTGTTCCTTGGGTCCACGACACCGTTCATGACGGAAGAGTTGGGAGTCCCGTAGAGATCGCTCGTCCACGAATAACCTGCTGCCCAATTGTTGCCCGGAACCAACACGAGTTGAGTCGCGCCGGCGTCGCGAATCGCCTTGATCGCGACATTGGCAGACGAAAGCCACTGCTCGGTGGGCATGGTGTGGGGCTCGTTCATGAGGCCGAAAACAACCCGCTCATTGGGGAGGAATTCCGCCGTCAGGCGGCTCCATAGGTCCGCGAACGCCTCATTCGTTACGTCGCTGCCGACAAGCTTGCCCTGGTATCGAGCGTAATTGTGCGGATCCAGAACGACGAACGCACCAGCGTCCGTGATCCGCTTCACGGTCGCATGCAGCCGTGCAAGCTCTTCCGGATTGAAGGCGTGGAGCAACGTGGGTTGCAAGCGTTCCCAACGGAACGGCAACCGAAATGCGGTCAATCCCTTGCTCAAATAGTATGGCAACGAGTCATAGCCGATGGCGTAGGCGGGGTCGGGATAGACATAGTCGGTCCCATGAATGCCGGGCAGATGTGTTTCCCCAAACTCAGCCCCAGCCAGATTGACCCCGCGCAGTGGCAGGGTCGAGGTAAGCCAGAGCGCGCTCGCATCGGTGCCGCTGTTGGTCTGCGCTGTGGCACCCCCCTTGGCGACCAGCGCCGTCACCGCATTCGTTTCGTTATGCGTCCCACCGAGGCTCGTGACGTCGTTACCTGTCCCAGTGCCGCCCGATGGCGTAGGGTTGCCGATTCCTGTTGTACCGCCGAGAGCCTGATCGCCGCCCGCACTCGTCACCTCACTCCCAAGGCCGGAACCTCCGGAGCTGCCTAGGTTGGTCGTGCTCGTCGCGCGCAGAGCCCCAGTGCCGCGACTTTCGAAGCAACTCAACGCCGTCGCAGCGCCGAGCAGTGCGACCATGCTGAGAGCAAGCGAGCGCCCCACGTCCGTTCGGTGACCGTAACCCATGAGCTTCTAGGCGGCGCAGATCTAAACGCGGTTAAGGATGTGCATGGTGGCCACAGTGTGGCGAAGTGGAGCCCATTCGTCGCCGAAAGCATACTCAGCGGGTGCGATCCTCGCACGTGCGGGTACGTTGATCGCGCAGCTGTGGGCACACTGAGGTCCCTCGTAATTCCTGACGAGAGGACAGGAATCGGGGCGCAACCGTCTACCCCTCCTCTGGCGCGCCCAACAGAGCTAAAAGCTCCTCGCCAGTCAAGGAACGCGTGCCCTCGCCGCCATCCAAGAGCGCCTGCGCAAGGGCCCGCTTCTCCTCATGGAGCGCCACGATGCGCTCTTCGATGCTGTCCTTCGTGACTAGTCGATAGACGGTGACGGGACGTTCTTGTCCAATCCGATGCGCGCGATCGGTGGCTTGGGCTTCCACGGCCGGGTTCCACCAAGGATCCAAATGGATAACGTAGTCCGCTGCCGTGAGATTGAGGCCGAATCCGCCTGCTTTTAGGCTGATCAAGAACAACTCGGACTCGCCGGTCTGGAAAGCTTGCACCCGGGCACTCCGGCTTTCTTTGGGTGTTGATCCGTCGAGGTAGACATAGCGGTACCCTCGTTCGTCGAGTTGTTCCCGTACCAGTTCGAGGAAGTCGACGAATTGGCTAAACACCAGCGCCCGATGCCCATTGTCCCGTAGCTCTTCGACCAGGTCCAAAAACGTCTGCAGCTTCGAAGACTCCGTCGGCGCGTCGGGAAAGACGAGGCGTGGGTGGCAACAGAACCGCCGCAGCCGGGTAATCTCCGCCAAGACCTGAAGCTTGTGTTGACGCTTTCCGTGTGGCGTCGCTAGCTTGTCGTGGATCTGGCGACGTAAGAGCGCGTAGCGCCGAGCTTCGTCCTCGGACAGTCGAACCTCGTGTCGCACGGTCGTGGTGGGAGGCAGCTCTTTGAGTACCTCGTCCTTGCGCCTGCGAAGCAAAAAAGGCTGAACTAACCGCTTTAGCAGATCGCGTTGCTCTAGATCATGGTCGCGTTCGATCGGTCGCACGTAGGCGAGGTGGAAATGCCTCAATGAGCCTAGCAAGGCGGGATTCAAGAAATGGAAAATGCTCCATAGATCGCCCAAGTGGTTCTCGACGGGTGTCCCCGTCATTGCCACACGATGCCGCGCAGTCAGCTGAAATGCGGCCTTAGCGCGCAATGAGCTTGGGTTCTTGATGAATTGCGCCTCGTCGATGACGGCGATGTTCCACTCGACCGAGGCCAGCTCCGCCGCATCTTGCTGCAACAAAGCGTAGCTGGTAACGAGTACGTTGAGCGGCTTGCCCGCATCAGCGACTCGCAGCCGTTCGATCAGCTTCCCTCGACCGCGACCGGAATACTCCGCCACCTCGAGACTCGGCGCGAAACGACGCAATTCGTCGATCCAGTTGCTGCAAACGGAGGTCGGCGCAACCACGAGAGTGGGTCCCTGCGCAGCCTGCGCAAGCAAGAGCGCGATGACCTGTAGGGTTTTGCCGAGCCCCATGTCGTCCGCCAGGCAAACGCCGAAGCCAAGCCGATTGTATCGATATAGCCAACGATAACCTTCGAGCTGGTACGGGCGAAGGTTCGCGCGCAGCTCCGAAGGAAGGAGCGGCTCGCACGCCAGTGTGGCGTCCAGGCGAGCACTCCAGTCCGTCACCGACGCGTCCACGTTCAGCGTCCCCGCATTGTCGAGCAGAGAATGCAGAGTATCGAATGCTTCCTCTGGCACTCGGAGTTCACCCACGCAACCGCGAGGCGGTAATTGCGCCGCACAAGCCAAACCCAAAATCACTTGGCGAATGCGTCGTTCCACCTCGAGGAAGTCGCCGGAAGGCAAGCGTACGAATCGCCCTGATTTGGTGAACGGCATACGCACCAGGCTCGACAGATCAATCTGAGACACGTCATCGAGACTGATGCTGCCGTTGACTAGGTACCAACCCTTGATGCGACGCAATGAACCGTGAAGGCTAGCGCGCGTGACGCTGCCCTTGCTGGCAATCGGACGACTATTCTTCCATTCCACAGCGCAACGTTGCCCGCTCTCGCGCAGCTCGGAGAGCAGGCTGTACAGCTCCTCTTCGCCGAGCGAGAAGCTGTGGGCGTGTTCGCTTTCGACATCCACGTCCTGCAGTTCGCCGCGGGCTGCGTTGAGCAACGTTGGGCATGCGGCGAGCAGCGCGTGATAGCCGGCAATCTCCAAGTCGGGATTGCGCTCGGTGTCCAGCAACTCACCTTCGCCGTGCAAGGTAACTACGGAACGACCAATCCCGGCAGGGAAGAAGCGTCCAAACTCCCCGAATGGTCGCACCCCGATCTCGACCCACCACGCACCTGCCTCGCAGGAAATCCGGAGTACGGGGGTGGCATCCGCGACAGCGACGCGACACGCCCCAAGCTCTGGGCTGTCGATTTCGACTTGCTCGGCGAGGCGCGCGAGCAGTGCTCGTCCTTCGTTCTGGTGGTTCTCCGGGATTCGGATCCCGTTCGACATCGCCTGCGTCAGCCGCGCCAGCACGGCGTCAATACGATAGACCACGACTCGGGTCTCGCTCTCGACCACGACATGAATCCCTTCGGCGGCTCCTGCGGGCTCGAGCTGAACGACGAGGTGCCCGCGATCACGAGAGGTCTTGATCCGGCACGTGCCGCGAACCACCTCGACTGATTGCCGACCTCGCGCGCCATTGAAGACGCGACGGTGGCCACACAGAGCTTCCACGCCTTCGAGCGGAAACCGACCGTGGTGGGGCGCGGCATCAATAGCCATCAAGACAGCGTCGTCTTCTGGCGGCAGCGTGTCCTTGATCGCGCGAAGCGCATCGAGATCCACACGCCGCGGCGGGGTCCAGCCAGACCCGTTCCGATATTCCTCCAAACCAGGCTTCGCCAACTCACCCGTGGACATGTCCAGATACCACGCGACACGTCGCGCTAGCGTCGCGTGCTCGCGCTCCGCGGATTGCAGAAGCTTGTCGACCGTGCGGATCGCAATGCGCCATTCGGGCTCGCGCTCAAGCAACAGGGAAAGGCTCAATTCATTGGATTGACAGGGCGCGAGCGACTCGAGTTCTTGCGTCGAATCGACACTGAGCGATTTCGCCAACTGCCGAGCTTGTCGCACGAACCAGACATATCCGCCTTGCTCCCAGCGGGCTGCATCGTCAATGAGCCGGCGGGTCCAGGCCATTCGCGTCGTGACGTCACTGTCTTCTACCAAGACCGTGATCGCCGTCATCAGCGTTTGCCACGCGGGCGTGTCGGTCGCCAAGTGGTAGGGACTCAGGCGAGCCCGGTCTGCCTCTGGTTGCGTGAGGGTTCGGATCAAGACGCGCAAGGCTCGCACTAGTGCGAGCTGCGAATTCACCACAGGCCAACCCAGTAGCGGTGATGCTTCTGGAGCCGAATAGCGCTGCATGAAACGCTTGGCCAGGGTCGTTCCTGCAGGTTGAGGGCGACTCAACGCCAAGACGGCGAGCAGCGCCGTTATGCTCGTCGGGCAAGGGAGTGGGCGTTTGCTCTTTTGCTTCGAGGCGGCAAGCTCGTCGAGCAACCGTTGTGCCTGTTCGAGATCACCACGCAGAAACGACTCTGCAACGCAGAACCCAGGCAGATCGATCGTTGGCAGGTACGAGCGAAGCTGTGCCATGGTCGAGAGATCACCGCGCAGCAAGGCATGTTCGGCCAGAATTCTCAAGCACCGTGGACCACAGCCGGCGCCGAGGCGAGACAGTGCCCAGCGATAAAGCTCATCGACGGGTTCGAGCGTCACCACTGCATCGAGCAACACCTGCTCGACCAACGGCCATCCATTGTCGCTCCAACATTGCGTGAGCGCCTCAGGATCAAACGGCGTGCAAACGGCTTCCCGCAAGCGACACCGTACAATCGATTCCTCCTCCCCGCGTGCGGAACGGCGCAGAACTTCGGCCAACTCGACCCGAAGCGCGCCCAAGTCACCGGCGTATAGTGCCGTCATGAAGCCCGCGAGCGAGGCGTGCCCCGTGGTCCGCTTTGCGTCGTCTCTCAAGCGTGCCAACGCACCGGTGTTTGCAAGTTGACGCAGCACCAACGTGCGATAGTCAGGCGCAATCACGACGGCCCGCTCACCAGAAATCCGAGGTGTGTAGGCGGGCCCGTACACTACGCCTGCATCCACGACCAAGCCGCGCGCGGCACAGTCGTTGAACCATGACCGAACGTCCATCGCGAGTTCCAACCGATCGAGCATGCTCGTGGTGACGCGATGCTCGCACGCAACCACGCCCAATGCCCGCCACTTATCGACGTCGAACTGCGACGTGAGCGCGAGCAAGTTACTCATAGCGATGGGAGCGGAGCCGAGCCTGGTTGGCAATTTCGAAGCGAAAGGGTTGGGAATTGAGTCGATTGCTGGCCACACTCGATTTGGGGTGGAGCCAGATGTAGACGGGTGCTTGGTGAACCCGAATGGGTGAAACGGGGGCGATGATGGCCGGGCACTGAGCCGCAGACTTGCACGTTGCAGGTGAATTTCACAGCCAAGTTGACAACTTAGGAAGATCGGAGGGGCATTGCGATGGCTGAGAATCGAGGCGTCGGGTCCCTACCACAGACGCGCAGCTCCAGCACCTACGGCGGGAAAGCGTGGGAAGTGGAACCGCACAGCGTCGAAGAATGACGATGGGTCCTTCGGACCAGCCGCTGCGCGGCGCATTGCACTACTTTACGGAAGCTGCGCAACCGTGGACAGCGCCTGCTCAATCAATATCTCTGCCGGCGCCTTTACGTCCGCACCGCATTGCACGATTACCGTCACCAATTCGGACAACACCGGATATACCGAACACATGGTCATTCAAAGTGTCACGCCCACGGAGCTCAAGGTGTGGCGCGGCCAATACTATCAGCCATACGGCACCACGATGATTCTGCACTTCGTATGCGCCGGAGTTTGATGCCCGGTCCGACGGGGTGCTTGAGCTCTTCGGCCATGACGATGGTAACCTTCTCTTGACCTTGGGGCGCGCAAGGCGACGAAGCGGGCGAGGCGGGCTGCCAGGGCAAGCTGGAATACTCTGCTCACCATAAAACACGAAGAAACCGGGTGATGCGAGCCAGCGATGGGCTCATAAACGAGGTCATTGGAGTGAATTTCATGCCCTTCTCGTCACGAATGTTCCGGCCCAACTCGCTGTACTTCACCGCCCTGGCTTGCGCGCTCTCAACCGTTGCATGCGCCGGAGGGGATGAAGGCAACGCGACCCCCGACGACGGCTTGAACGCGACGGGAGAGGGAGGCAGCACGGCAGAGAAGCCTGGTTCGAATGTTGGCGGATCAACCCAATCGGCTTCCAAGAGCGCCGCTGGTGCCAAAGGGGGATCTTCGGCAAAGTCCGAGACTGCAGAGGGCGGCGATGCAACGGCGGACGACACGAATGTTGACGAGGGCGGCAGCTCGAACACCGATCGAACGACGAATGCGGGCGGGGCATCGAACAGTTCCAATTCTCGTTCGGCAGGTGGTACTCGCGGCTCGAACACGCCTGCTGAGGTGGGCGGCAGCACGGCAAAGTCCACCAACAAGGGGAGCACGAGCAGTGGTGGCGCAAAGAGCTCTAGCAGCAAGCAGAGCGCTGGAGGCACGTCTAGTACGACGAAGCCCCCGACCGTGGGCGGTGCTCAGAACTCGAACGGTAGCAGCACCGGAGGCGCCGCGAGCACGACCGTTTCCTCGGGACCCACCTGTCATCCGAAGTTTTCGAGCGGGGTCAATGTTGCTTGGTTCAATTTCGCGGCGGACATTCCGAGTCCGGACATCGCCAAGTTCAAGGCGCTGTTTCAGAACGTGAAGGCTGTGGGCGGCAGTGCAGTTCGGTGGTGGTTTCATACCACCGGCACCACGACTCCCGGTTACGATAGCAGCGGCAAGGCCAAGCCTATTACTGACGCGCACATCGCGGACTTGAAGAAAATTCTGGATGCCGCTCACGAGCAGAATGTCGGTGTCGTGATCAGCCTTTGGTCCTTTGGCATGCTCGACTCCGGCCAGACCTCGAACGCCACGGTACGCGAGAACAACAAGAAGTTGTTGGAGCAGGACGAGTATCGTCAAGCATACATCGACAACGTATTGACCAAGATGGTGACCGCTCTCAAAGGCTATCCTGGATTATATGCGTGGGAGATCTTCAACGAGCCCGAAGGCATGTCGAGCGACAACGGTGGTTGGACGAATCCAACGGATGGGCGCACTAAATCAGCAAATCTCCAGAAGACCGTCAATTGGTTCACGAGCGCCATTCACGATGCTGATGCCTCGGCGCTCGTGACGAACGGGGCCAACAACTTCGCCACGCTCTCACCTTCGCACGGCACCAATCTCTGGTCGGACGCTGCGCTTACCAAGGCGGGGGGCAAAGCGAATGGTGTACTCGATTTTTACGAGGCGCATTACTACAACAACTGGAATGGTGCGGACGCCAATAGCCCGTTCAAGAATCCAGCAAGTTATTGGGGGCTCGACAAAGACGTAGTGATCGGCGAGTTCTGGACGGATACGACCGATGGCGTACCAGCGAACGATCTCTTCACCAAGCTCTACAGCAACACGTACGCGGGAGCCTGGGCATGGCAGTATGCCAACGTCGATAACCCCGGTCCCACGAGTGGGGCGTCCACACCGTGGCCGGCCATGAAAACTCCGATGAATAACCTCTACACCGCGCACGCTGCTGACTTGACTTGCCAGTGAAATGGCCCCTCAACATCAAGCTGCTAATCGCTCTCCCTGCAGCACTTGGGCTGGCGAGCCTCCTTTACTTCGAGTTGCAGCCCGAAACGTCAAAAGCCACACCCGCTGACGTGCAGACCAAGGAGAGCGAGCCAGCTTCACCGCCCACGGAGCTCGAACAGGCTTCCTCAGTACTGAGCACGACCGCTACACGGCAGCGTACGGCTCCGCAGCCCGTGCGGTCCGCAGAGGACTCACTCGCCGAATTGATGCACCAGCTCGAGCCGTCCAACCCCGCGGCGGCGCTAGAGCTCGCGCGGCAAGGTCAAACGCGATGGCCCACTGGACCTCGCGCTGCAGAATTCGCAGCGACGGAAGTGAAATGCCTGTACTTGCTGGGCAGGCCCAGCGAAGGCAGAGGCGCGGCAGAGGCGATGGTCAACAAGTATCGCAACTCTCCCTGGGCGCTCGAAGTAGAACGTGAAACCGGAGCCCACCCTTACGTCAACCACTAGTCTCGACTTGACTATGCATGCGCAGGTGATCAGTGGCTTCAACGCGCGGAAAGGACGGATCGAGCCATCTTGCGTTCACGGCCAACGCGTTGGGTGTGCTTCTGGACGCTATTGCATTTGCCGCTAATTTTCGGCTTTGACTAAATCACTGAAAGGCGTTTGTACTTTCCAAGGTTGGTCGCTGATGCTTTTTTGTTCTAGCCGAGGCAGCCGGTCGATATTGGGTGCACCTCGTTGCAGGAACGAACCTGCAGCGAGCAAGTCTTGGTGCGAC
>JBLNFG010001271.1:0-4795 GCA_050263495.1 Myxococcales bacterium
GCTTCAGGCGGCACCAAAGCGCAGGGCGGTTCGGCGGGTTCACCCGCAGGAGGTTCAACCGTAGCCGGTTGCACACCGGCGCCCACCACTTACCCCAACCTATTTGTAACGGTTTCGGGACACACGCAAGAGCAAACGGACACTAAAGTCAGCGCTGCTTGGTCGTCGCTCTTCAATCCGTCCGGTTCCGGCACAATCTACTTCAATGGCCCTGGCTCGGACGAGTCTTACGTCCAAGACATCAATAATAGCGACGTGCGCACCGAAGGCATGTCGTACGGCATGATGATCGCCGTGCAGCTCGGCCATCAAACAGAGTTCGACCGCATCTGGACCTGGGTGAAAAACCACATGGCCCAGGGTTGCTCAGGCGACAAATGCACGGGTGAAATCGCCTGGTCTTGCGCGACATCAGGTTCAAAAAAGTCGAACGGTGGTGCTCCGGATGGTGAGGAGTACATGGCGACCGCCCTTATTTTCGCTCACAATCGTTGGGGCGATACCGGCAAGTTCAAGTACGGCACCGAAGCACAATGGGTGCTCGACCTAATTCGGACCAAATACTTTCACACGAACCCGCACCTCGTGAAGTTCGTCGCAAACTCCAACACCACCGATCCATCGTACATTTTGCCAGCCTTCTACCAAGCCTGGGCCTGCTTCGACACCGCCAATGCCGCCTTCTGGAACACTGCAATTAAGGATGGTCGCGCGTTCTTCCACAAAGGCACTGATGCGAACGGGGTCTGTCCGTACCAGTCATCTTGGGATGGCTCGAACCCACAAGCGGCCAATGCTGACTCGGTCCGCTGCGTCGCAAACCTAATGATGGACTACAACTTCTTCAAGGTGGATGCTTGGCAAAGCGAAACCTACGCGCCGAAGTTTGCTGCGCACGAGAAGAACGCGGGGCCACCCTCATCGTACTGTGATGCCCTCCTGGGCTTTGGTTTGCCGGCAGCTGACGGCAAGGCCTTCGTCGATAAGCTTTGGTCGGCAAATGTCCCGAGCCATGATTACTGGAACGGGGTTCTCTACATGCTCTCGTTGCTGCATGTGAGTGGTAACTTCAAGTTGTACTACTAGTGGCGCGCGCCAGATCAGGCGAATTCACGTTCTCTACGTGCGTGAATTCGCCTGGTTACGCGCCTTGACTCGCGCCGCATAAGCCGTGGGGTAGGGAATTCCGATCGCAGCCCCTTGCGACGCCCTCTCCAACGGCCTCGATCTAGGCCGCGCCGTCCCAGCCAGGAGTGTTCGGCGCAGCTGGGCTTGCCGCGCGCCAACCGAGTCCTCTCAGTGCTGCATGGCAACCGAACTCCCAGATCTGGATGGGCGCTAGACAAGAACACTCCACCGTGACCCGCAAACCCCTGTCATCCTATCACGGCGGTAGGGTATGATGAACGAATGGGACGACGTCACCACGGTAACCTGACTTCGCTCTTCGGAGTGCTCCTATCAGCCTTTACGCTTCTGGCCTGCGCTCCCTCGGCGGCACAGCTCTCTGTCGAGTCGGTGTCTCGGGCGAGAAGTGAGGCGCACCAGCAGCACGGACCGCGGCAAGCCGTGGGCTATGCGGAGGCTGTGCACCACGCCCACCAAGCCGGCGGCTACCAGGAGGATCCCAAAAGGCTGGAGCGCGACGTCCGCGATGCGCTCTCGAGCATCGAAACCGTGTTGCCATCGGCAGGAGCCGACCAACCCGCGCTTTGGGCCTGGAAAGGGGTGTTGCTTGGCGACATGGGAAACGGCACCGAGAGCGTCCAGGCCTTCGAGCGCTCCATGGCGCTCGGGCCCAACCTGATCGCAGCGAACCATCTGCTTCCGATCTACGGCCGGGCCAACCCGCCCACGGGGGTTGGTCGGGTCTGTTCCTCCACGGTCCCGGTCGTCCTCGACGCCGATGAGCGATTTGCGCTCATCGAAAGCTGCAAGCATGCCACCAATGCGGCAACGGAGGCCGCCGCACTCACTTGGGCCACACCCGAAACCATCGCGTGGTACCGGCAACAGAAGCAGGAGCGCGCTGCTCGGATCGACGCTGAGATCCAAGAACAAGCCGCGCGTCAAGCCTACGAGCAACAGGTCGTGCGCAGAGCCGAGATCTGCTCCGCCCAATGCAAGGAGGAGGTTCTTCGCTGCCAAAACCGCTGCCCACATGACGATGCATGCGACCAGCGTTGCCTCGGAATCAATCGCGCCTGCCTCGATCAATGCGATAGCCAGGCACACCTCGAACTGGGACAGTAGTGAGGCGGACCTCATTGCTCAGGGCGCGCATGGACGCCCTGCAATGACTCCCGGATCACTTACTCGTCGTTGTGACGTTTGCCACCGGGAAGTCGATGCTTCCGGTGCCGCCTCCAACTTCGACATTGATGTGAACCATCGTCAGCTTTCCGAGCGACCAACCTTGTTTCTCCCACTCGGCAAAGTGCTCACTGACCGTGACCGTTCCGCACTGGCGAGCGGTCTTGCGGGTGCTCTTTATCTGCGTCCAGGGGCCCGTGTGACCGGATTCGCAAGCGTTGGCACCTTCGGTGCCCGTCGTCGTTGTGGAACTCAAGGAATACGTGCCGCCGTCAATGGTAGCCGTAACACTGCCACCGCCGTACAGACCATTGTACGAATCTTCATTGATGTACCACTCGACGCAAGGATTTTGCGTCCACCCATAAATCCCGATCATCGAGAACTGTCCGGCAGTTCCGGACTTCTTCTCGACGAACTGCGCGGTGATCGTTCCAAACGCGGTGTACGCCTTAGCGGCAGATCCCCAGAAGTCCAAACCGAGATGGGCCAGAAAATTCTTGCTCTCGTTCCAAGATGTCGAAAACGCCTTGGCATCGGAAAACACCGTGATGTCGCCCCCAGCCCCGTTCGTCCAAATGCCGTAATTCAGGCCGTTGATTGTACCGTTGACGCTACTTCCGGTGTACGTCTGCCCGCCGGTGGGCATGACGGCATTGCAGGCGACCTCGCTCGGAGTCGTGCTCGTGCCCGTGGCGCCGCCTGTCGCGCCCCCACCAGCGCCAGCACCACCCGTTGCACTGCTGCCTCCGACGGCTGATATGCTCCCACTCGCGCTGCCGCCCGTTGCTGCGCCGCCTGAAGCTTTGCTACTGGTTGCTGCTCTGCCCCCAGTTTGAGCATTGCCACTGCTTGCTGCTTTGCCTCCAGACGGGGACGCACCCCCTTCGGCCAAACCGGTCGCGCCACCGCGATCGTCAACTGTGCTCTCTCCTCCAACACTGACAGCACTACTACCACCCGCAGTCGCACTGCCGCCGCTTGACGGCATACCCGTAGCGCCACCGCTTTGCGGACCATCTGTTGTCGCCCCGTTCCCGGCGCAATTCAACATTCCGAGCGCAACCCCTATACCGAACGTTCGCTGCAGCATCGTGCGCACGAGAACCTCCAAGGCTTAAGATCCAGCGGAGCAGTGCCAACCCATGCCATGATCCGTCAACGTCTCGTTCGGTTTCTTGCCGGTAGCTTGCCAACGAATGCAGCCCATCGGGCGAATCTGGAAGAAACATACCACTGACGCGCAACGAACGCGAACCTCGCCAATGGTGAGCACAATATCTCAATGTTGGCGAGAATTGCTGCGCGAGAACTTACCTTGTAAGTGTCGCATCCCTCGAAGCGCGTGGTCGGATCGACGACCGCCGCTCCAACTCTCCTCGGTGGGGGCGGCCGCGGGGAGCTCATGCAGCAAGCGTCTGAAGTTTGGAATCCACGTTTCGAAGCGGACCATCCAGAAGTACATGCGGCAAGCCGGAGGTTGGGGCCCACACGACGGCCAGACTTGGAAGACCTTCCTAAAGAACCACAGCACGTGGGCTTGCGACTTCCTTCAACTGTACGACGTCTGGTTCGCTGCGCCTTCGGCGCTCCCTCGCGTTGCTCGGGCCGTAGGCCTCTGCGCTACTCGTCCACTGCGTGCACTCCGGCTCCAACCAATCTTCGCGTTCTTCATCGTTGACGTGAATACCAAACGGCTTGTGCACGTTGGCGTGACTCGCGCACCCACCGAGGAATGGACGGCGCAGCAGCTGCGCGAGGTCACCGCGCTCGCGTGAGGCCCCGGAGCTTGCTCCGGGGAGGTAAGCTGTGATCGGGGCGAGCTTTTCTGTTCGAAAAGCGAGTGCGAAACCAAGAGGCCCCGCGGCTTGCTGCGGGGAGTGTCACCCCAATTGGCTCCGGACCACAGTTTGTTGATTCGGGATGGTGACACGAAGTGCGGCGCGGCATTCGACCGAGTCTCTCAAGGCGCCGATATCGAGGTCGTAAAGATCGCGCCATGCGCGCCTCGGGTCGCAACCCTCGGTCCCCTCGGGTTCGAATGGACGCTTCACTCAGCGTCGCGGAATGCGTCAGTGGTCGTTTAGTCTTGCGGAGAGGGAGGGATTGACTGGCCGCCTTCGGCGCCTGCCGCTCGCTTTGCTCGCGTCACCGTCGCCGAAAAGCTCCACTGCGTGTTTGTGTGCCTCCACCCGTCGCCGCTGCGCGGGCGCCGACCTCCTCCAAAGACATGCTCGGTTGCTTCGCAACCTGCGCGTGTCTGGAAGGAGGTTAGGAAACGTGATGCGCACATCCATGGTTCACTGACACTCGTCCTTTGTTGCCTCCACCCGTCGGCGCTACGCGCCGACGACCACCTCCAACATCGTGCTCGTTGCTGTGGCGTGAAACTGCGGCTCCTCCCATGCGCCCGCAGCGCAGCACCAGGTGCGGAGCGAGGACGCGTCGGGGAGGAGCAAGCTGACGCGCGCAGCGCGGAAGC
>JBLNFG010001272.1:0-3064 GCA_050263495.1 Myxococcales bacterium
CACCCGAGCAAAGACGGATCAAAAAAGCGATAGTGGTATCCGCGTTTGATCTCGTGACTTAGCCCCTGGCTGCCAATGAAAAACGTTCCAGCTTGCGCTGCGAGCGCAA
This sequence comes from Myxococcales bacterium, assembly GCA_050263495.1. Lineage (GTDB taxonomy): Bacteria > Myxococcota_A > Polyangia > Polyangiales > Polyangiaceae > FEN-1139. The sequence continues at coordinate 110 of JBLNFG010001272.1, forward strand.
GAACCTCGAGCCCCCACGAGTTCTTTCCGATCTGATGCTTGAAGCAACCACTCCAACGCAACGCGAGCGTGCATAACACGACGGTACACACCGGAACGACCAACGCCAACATGTATCTCAGTTGCTCTGCCGGCTCTGGCGCACAGAGACTGAGCCGCTCGGGCAACACGAATTCGCTCAACTGCTCCTGCGTCGGAACTTTAGCCCCGCGAGTTACCAACGCTTCGATCACCGAGCGACTGAACAAGAACACGCCGAGCAGCAGCGCCCAGAACACGCCCTGCTGCGTGTCGATGACGGTTTCCCTGCGCGCACTGCGGGCGTCTGCGCGTTTGCTGCCAAATCGCAACCACCCACGCCGACTAGGCTCGCTCCCCGTTGCCGCTTGAAATCGGTAGGGCGGAGCGCAAATCGAATGACGTTCGCCGTGTGCCACCTGGGCGTGGGTAATCTGGAACGACCTTCATCGCAACCTGTTTCCCGCATGAAATGCCTTGAGCGGCTGGTTGGCCCGCGCGCTGCACTCCCACTGTTTGCGGACGAATGCGTGCATTGATCGAGCAACAACGATGAGCCCTCGCTGATGCGGATCAACGACAGGAGTAGGCAGGCTCTCTACTATTCCACGCTCCGCAGCAACAAGAAGTGGTCGGGATGCGCGCGCATCAGGCGCGTGAACGTGTGTTTGTCCCGATAGCTAATCGACCGCTGCTGACTACAGGCCGCTACGTGCTGACTCGAGTCAGCATCGACCGAAGCACCGGTCTCGCCGACAAGTACCTGAGCTCAGCAGAAGCATCGGGAGTTATCGCTTTGGCCCGATTCTTCCAATGGCTGGAGCGCACATGATTAGTCCGCACTTGGACCAGTCGAGCGGAGTCGTTTCCGCGCCTACAAGCCCTTCATCACGTGGTGAAGAGCTGGTCCTCGGACTCGTAAAGCCGTTTGCGTGCCATCCATCGGCAGGAGAGGAATCGAGGGAGCGATGAAGAAGCTCATGGCGTTCATTGGTGTACTACTCGCGGCCACTTGCTTACTTGCTTGCGAATCAGAATCGGTGGCACCAAACGAAGAAGTAGCCGTCGCAGCGCAAGACATAGACAAGACCGCCTATCTTGCGGGCCATCATGTCAGTAATCAGGTAGCCTGCAGTTCTTGCCATTCGGGCGGGTTCACGCTGGACGACAACGAGTCGGTGCAAAATGCAGCCTGCACCAACTGCCACGGGTCGCTTACGGACTTAGCTGCTCGTGGTTCGCAAGCAATTAATGCGCACGATTCCCACTTGGGTCAAATCAACTGCACGACCTGCCATCGCGCTCACACGGCCTCGCAACCGTACTGTTCGAACTGCCACCTCTTCAATATGTCGATCCCATTCCAAGGGATCCCATCGCTGCCTGCGCCGCCTGCGGAGACGGAGCCTGTGATCGAAGACGAGGCAGACGTAGTGGTGATTGGATCAGGCGGAGCTGGTTTGTCCGCCGCGATTACGGCCCATGATCAGGGAGCGAAGGTCATCGTCCTTGAAAAGCAGCCGCTCACGGGTGGCAACACCATGCTAGCGGCGGGGGGGATGAATGCAGCGAACACCAGGTTCCAGCGCGCGCTCGGGATCAGCGACACGGTGCAGACCATGTTTACGGACACGATGACCGCTGGCCAGAACCTGAACGATCCGAGGTTGGTGCACATACTGTCCGCGAATTCTGCCGGATCAGTGGATTGGCTCACCTCGCTCGGCGTCGATCTAAGCGACGTCGGTAAGCTTGCGGGTTCGAGCGTGGCACGTTCGCATCGCCCGCGGGGCGGGCTGGCCGTCGGTGCGCACCTAATCGATGTTCTACGCAACAACGTGCAGCTTCGTCAGATCGATGTTCGAGTCAACAGCAAGGTGGTCAAACTCGTCGAGGACAGCCGCGGAACGGTGGTCGGCGTGCACGTGCTTGGAAAACATAAGGGGCTGTATGCGATCGAGGCCAAGGCAGTGGTGCTGGCGGCTGGCGGCTTCTCGGCGAATCCCGCGCGTGTTGCCTCGTATCGCCCGGATTACGAAGGGATGTCGACCTCCAACCAACCAGGGGCGACCGGGGACGGTTTGGATCTAGGTGTGGCAATTCAAGGCAAGCTCGTGGACATGGCGCAGATCCAGATTCATCCCACCTTGGCGGCTGGTAGTCGTATCCTGATCACCGAGGCGGTTCGCGGCAACGGCGGTATTCTGGTCAATCGCGAAGGGGTACGTTTCGTGAATGAGATGACGACTCGAAACGCAGTGTCCGCGACGGTGCTCGCCCAGACCGGCAAGACGGCGTTCCTTGTGTTCGACCAGACCGTGCGGCAAAATCTCGCGCAATCACAGGGCTATTTCGAGCTGGGGCTAGTGACCGAGGGTAATACGATCGAGGAGCTAGCGACTGCGATAGGCGTACCAGCTGGGGCACTCGTAGCCACGATTGCTCGATATAATCAGGCGTACTCGACTGCATCAAATCAGCTCGACCCAGACTTTCAGCGTCCGATTCCACACCCGATCGACGCGCCCAAGTATTACGCGATAGAGGTCAAACCGGGTGTGCACTACACAATGGGCGGCTTGAAGATCAATCAGCGCACACAGGTCATCAGCACCGACGGCTCGACCATCGATGGCTTCTACGCGGTGGGCGAGGTGACGGGTGGGGTGCATGGCGCTGACCGTTTAGGCGGTAATTCGATCTCCGAAACCATCACCTTTGGCAGAATCGCCGGCGCGAACGCCGCCGCGCGAGCCCAGAAACCGTGCGGTTCTACCGAGCACCACCACCCTCACGGTCATCGCCACCACGGTCGGGGACATGCGCGGCACGGGCACGGACAGGGTCACTGACGACATCACCGTATGAGCATGGGTATGAGCATGAAGCAGGAATTGCAGGGGTCCCTCATCTCAGACTTTCGGGATAATCGTAGCCC
>JBLNFG010001273.1:0-5738 GCA_050263495.1 Myxococcales bacterium
CCGGAAGCGTTGTGCTGCCTGAGGGCGTCAAGATGGTGATGCCCGGCGACAACATCACGATGACGGTGGAGTTGATCACGACGGTGGCGTTGGAAGAGCAGATGCGGTTTGCCATTCGCGAGGGTGGCAAGACGGTCGGCGCCGGCGTCGTCACTAAGATTATCGAGTAGTGGCTGTGGATCGGAGGTAGTCGCGGCGAGAGCTGGCGGCTGCCTCCACCCTACGAAAGCGTTACCTACATGGCTGACACGACAAAAATTCGAATTCGCCTCAAGGCATTCGACCATCAGCTGCTCGACAAGTCCACGGCGGACATCGTCGAGACGGCTCGCAGGACCGGCGCCAGAGTGGCAGGCCCTATCCCGTTGCCGACCTCACTTCGGCGCTACACGGTTCTACGTGGACCTCACATCGACAAGAAGTCGCGGGAACAATTCGAGGTCCGCACTCACAAGCGACTGCTCGATATCCTCGAGCCAACGCAGCAGACCCTAGAAGCACTCATGAAGCTCGACCTTAGCGCTGGCGTTGACGTCGAGATCAAGAGCTGAGTCACAACCGAGGATCTCATGGCAAAGATCGACGTATATGACCTCGAACGACAGAAGGTCGGTGAAATCGACCTCGCGGACGAGGTGTTTGCGGCAGAAGTGAAGGAACATCTGCTTCACGAAGTGGTTGTGGCGCAACTGGCGTCGCGTCGGGCAGGCACCCACGCGGCGAAAGAACGAGCTGCGGTCCAAGGCTCCAAGAAGAAGCTCTACAAGCAGAAGGGCACTGGTAACGCTCGTCACGGTGCGATTCGCGCGCCGAGCTATGTGGGCGGCGGTCGCGCGCATCCCCCACGTCCTCAGGACTGGAGCATGCGTCCCCCACGCAAGGTGCGTATCAGCGCCATGCGTAGCGCACTCAGCCTGTTGTTGAAGGAAGGGCGTCTAACGGTCGTCGACCAGATCAACTTCGACGGGCCCAAGACCAAGCGCCTTGCAAGCGTTCTGTCGACCCTAAACGCCGCCAAGAGCACTCTGGTGGTCGACGGACGCAGTAACGAGAACTTGATTCTCTCGATCCGCAATATGGAAGGATCGAGCTTTCTGCCGCCTGAAGGCGTCAACGTCTACGATCTCTTGAAGCACGAGCACCTCGTGGTTTCCACGGACGCAGCCAAGGCGCTCGAGGCCCGTTGCTTGGAGAAAAACTCATGAGTCCCGAGCACATCATCAAGCGACCGATCCTTTTGACGGAAAAGGCGACACGGGGCAAAGCCGACAATAAGGTCGTGTTCGAAGTGGCTCTCGACGCAAATAAGATCGAGATCCGCCAAGCCGTCGAAGCCCTGTTTAGCGTCAAGGTCGTCGACGTCTCGACGCTAGTTCAACGCGGTAAAGTGAAGCGGATCGGTCGACGATCCTTCAAGAAGCCAAACTGGAAGAAAGCTGTCGTAACCCTGAAGGCGGGTGACGATATCCAATTCTTCTCCGAGGCGGAGGGCTGAACCCATGGCCATCAAAGCGTTCAAACCCACTTCTCCCGGGCGTCGCTTCTATTCCACGAGCGACTACGCGGACATCACCAAGACCACTCCGGAAAAGTCCCTGGTCACCCCGCACCGCAGCACGGGCGGGCGCAATAACGCTGGGCGCGTCACCTCGCGCTTCCGCGGCGGCGGCCACAAGCGGATGTACCGGATCGTCGACTTCAAGCGCAACAAGGTCGGCGTGCCGGCGCGCGTTGCCGCGATTGAATACGATCCCAACCGCAACGCACGTCTGGCGCTGCTCTTCTACGTCGATGGCGAGAAGAGCTACATCTTGGCCCCCGATGGGCTCAAGGTCGGCGACCAGATCGTGTCCAGCCGCAACGCTGACATCCGTCCGGGCAACTGCCTGTCACTCGCATACATCCCCGCGGGCACGATGATTCACAACATCGAGATGCGTCGCGGCAAGGGTGGTCAGTTGGTGCGATCAGCCGGTGCCGCAGGGCAGCTGATGGCGCGTGACTCGGAGTACGCGCAGGTCCGCCTTCCGAGCGGTGAGGTGCGTAAGGTTCACGTGCTGTGCCGCGCAACGATTGGGCAGGTCTCCAATCTCGAGGCGCAGAACACCAGCCTTGGTAAGGCTGGTCGAGCCAGATGGCTCGGTCGCCGCCCCCACAACCGCGGCGTCACCATGAACCCAGTCGACCATCCCATGGGTGGTGGTGAAGGGCGCACCAGTGGTGGTCGTCACCCCTGCTCGCCTTGGGGCAAACTCACCAAGGGCAAGAAGACGCGCAACAACAAGCGCACTGACCAGATGATCGTCAAGAACCGAAAGACGAAGAGCTGACACCATGGCGCGCAGTATTAAGAAAGGTCCGTTCATCGACGGACATCTGTTGCAGAAAATCCTGGACTCTCAGGCGCAGAGCCAGAAGAAGGTCATCAAGACCTGGTCACGTCGTTCCACGATCCTGCCCGAGGCCGTGGGCCTGACGTTTGCCGTTCACAACGGTCGCAAATTCGTGCCGGTCTTCGTCACGGAGAACATGGTTGGGCACAAACTCGGTGAGTTTGCGCCGACGCGAACCTTCCACGGCCACGCTGGTGATAAGAAGGGTGGCCCGAGAAAGATGAACCCGCAGACGGGTAAGCGCTAAGTGCCTGGATCGAGGCTCCAGCCGCAAGGTCGGGGCCTCGATTGCCGCACCGAGTTCGCTATACGCGTGAGCAGGACGCGAAGAATCAAAGGGATTCTCCTTGCCACTGCTGACCCCCTCTGCTAGTTAGCCGTCCCCCGAAGGTGGGGGTGCCCAACCGGGTGCCAGCCACCGATCGCCAGAGAACAGCCGCGACTCCCGCGGCTAACAGGATCCACGGTGGTCCGACTCTAAGGCGATTCTGGAGCGAGCCAAGTGCCCACTCCGCGGGCCGACGGGTCTGTAAAAGGAAACTGTCGACATGATAAGCGTTGCCACAGCCAAATTTCAGCGGATTAGTCCGCGCAAAGCGCGGATGATCGTCAATCTCGTCCGCGGGCGTGATGCGACGGAGGCTCTGCAGCTCCTCGACTTCACCCCAAAAGCCGGCGCTCCCTTCGTCAAGAAGTTGATTGCAAGCGCCGTCGCGAACGCGAAGGTCACGCGACCCGACATCGACGCCGATCAATTGTTCATCAGTAAGGCCAGCGTCGACAAAGGGCCGAACTCGCACATGCGGCGTTGGCGGCCCCGCGCCATGGGGCGTGCCACTCAGATCGTCAAAGGCATTAGTCACATCCACATCGAGCTCGATCAGCGCTGAGCCGTAAGCGAAAAAAGAGAGATCCATGGGACAGAAAACGCATCCGTATGGCTTTCGCTTGGGGGTCATCAAGACCTGGACGAGCAAGTGGTACGAAAGCACCAATTATCCGAAGTGGCTCCACGAGGACATTCGCATCAAGCGTGCCGTCAAGGAGTACTTGTACAACGCCAATATCTCTGGCGTTGAGGTAGAGCGCGCCGCAAACAAGGCCAAGGTCATCGTGTACACCGCGCGACCTGGCATGGTGATCGGCAAGGGCGGTAAGGGCATCGAGATTCTGAAGAGTGGCAATCTCGACAGCGCCGCCAAAGGGGAAACCAAGTTCCCCGGCGTTCAGAGCTTTACCGACAACGAGGTCTTCATCGACGTCCAGGAGGTGCGCAAGGCCGAGACCAACGCGCAGCTCGTGGCCGAGAACATTGCTACCCAGCTCGAGCGCCGCATCGCGTTCCGTCGCGCCATGAAGAAGGCGCTGTCCACCGCGATGAAGTTTGGCGCCAAGGGGATTCGCGTTCGCTGCTCGGGACGTCTTGGCGGGGCCGAAATGGGCCGCGTTGAGACCTACCGTGAAGGTCGCGTTCCGCTACACACGTTGCGTGCCGACGTTGACTTCGGACTTGCCGAAGCGCGTACGACCTACGGGACGATTGGTATCAAGGTATGGATCTTCAAGGGCGAAGTGCTGCAGCGTAAAGCGCGGCGCATCCCGGAGTGAGCCTAGAACATGCTTTCCCCCAAACGAACCAAGTTTCGCAAGGTCCAGAAGGGCAAGAACCGCGGCGTTGCCTGGCGCGGCTCTGACATTGCCTTCGGTGATTTCGGTCTGCAGGCACTCGACCACGCATGGATCACGGCGCGTCAAGTCGAGGCCACGCGTATGGCGATTCAGCGTCATTGCAAGCGTGCCGGCAAGCTCTGGATCCGGATCTTCCCCGACAAGCCCGTTACCAAGAAGCCTCTCGAAGTCCGCATGGGTAGCGGAAAGGGAAGCGTCGAGGACTGGGTGGCGGTGGTCAAGCCCGGGCGCGTGATGTTCGAAATCCAGGGTGTAACGGAGGAGATGGCCAAAGCGGCCTTCAAGCTCGCCGCAGCGAAGCTCCCCATCTCCACCCGCGTTCTCGCCCGAGGAGAGTTGTAATGAAGGCGAAGGATCTGCGCGAGCGCGCGACCGAAGACTTGGTGTCACTGCGTGATACCACCAAGAAGGAGCTCTTCTCCTATCGGATGAAGAACCTGACCAATCAGCTCGACGATACGAGTCTGATGAGCAAACACCGGAAGATTGTCGCTCGTATCGAGGGGATCCTTCGACAACGCGCTGCCGTCGCCGAATCCGCGGAGAAAGGGACCCAGTCGTGAGCACGGCCACCACAGAGAGCACTCGCGCTGCCAATCGGCGCCGCCGTCTCGTTGGAGTCGTCACGAGCGACAAGATGGACAAGACCATTACGGTCGAAGTCGTCCGACTCAAGCTCGACTCCAAGTACAAGAAGTACGTTCGTGTGCGCGCACGTTACAAGGCGCATGACGAAGAGAATCAGTATCACATCGGCGATCGCGTCGAGATCGTCGAGCATCGGCCGCTTTCCAAGGCCAAGCGTTGGATGACGACGCGCCTAGTCGAGCGTGCCGTGGAGGAGCTGAGCTGACATGATCCAGATGGAGTCCATACTGGATGTCGCCGACAACTCCGGCGCGAAGGTTATCCAATGCATCAAGGTGTTGGGTGGATCCAAGCGTCGATATGCGGGTCTGGGCGACGTCATCGTGGTGAGCATCCGTGATGCTCTACCCGGTTCGAAGGTAAAGAAGGGCGACCGTGCCAAAGCAGTCGTCGTCCGAACCCGACGCGAATACCGGCGAGCTGATGGTAGTTACATCAAGTTCGACGACAACAGCGCGGTTCTGATCAACGCCCAACAAGAGCCGATCGGAACCCGCATCTTTGGGCCAGTGGCACGCGAGCTGCGCGGCCGTGGCTTCATGAAGATCATCTCGCTCGCCCCGGAGGTGTTGTAATGCGACGCTTACGCAAGGGTGATCTAGTAGTCGTCACCAGCGGTGACGACAAAGGCAAGCAGGGCAAGATCGTTCGCGTTCTGCCTGAGCGGAATGCGGTCGTGGTCGAGGGCGTGAACCGCGTCAAGCGCCACGTCAAGTCCATGCCCGAGAGGCCCGGTGGCATCATGGAAGTCGACGCGCCAATCGCAGCGTCGAAGGTGATGCCCGTCGATCCGCAAACGGGCAAGCCCACGCGGGTCAAATACCAAATGGTCGACGGCAAGAAAACCCGCATCGCCAAGAGCGGTGCCGCCTTGACGGTGCAGGAGTAGGTCCATGGCGGAAGAGAAAGCTCCGAAGAAAGCCGCGGCAGAGAAGAAGGCTGCTCCAGCAAAAGCCCCGGCGGAGAAGAAAGCTGCGACGGAGAAGAAGGCCGCCCCAGAGAAAGCTC
>JBLNFG010001274.1:0-3819 GCA_050263495.1 Myxococcales bacterium
ACGTACCCGTCGCGGAACCCGATCCCAAGAGCTGTTTGGCAACCGCAAATGCGGCAGGATGCAGCAACAATACCCACGCATCGTTCGTGGCGGCAGCGGAGTACGTCCCTGCTGGCGCTGCTGTCATCAGCTACGACGTCAAGAGCGTGGAGGCCGTGCTAGACGGCGCGGTGCGGCGTCCACGCATCACGTTCAAGCTGAAGAAGGGTGTTGGGACGACGGCGCCTACCGACGTTGTCTTCGAACCGTACGCCGCGGGAGTGACAACCGAACTGATGAAAGGATTCGTCGGCTCGCCTAGCGTTTACTTCGCGTGGTCGGTGCCTCAAGACGGAATCGAGGCGCCCGCTGATTTCAACGCGTCGGCGAGTGGCTACATCAAGAACATTTGGAATGGCAGCGCCGTAGACACCGGTGCCGGTAGCATGACGGGGCCCGATACCGCGGGCTACTACACCATCACGCTGACGGGTGTTCAGATCCCGGCGACCGCAAAGATGTTGACCGGCGGCGTTGGCTACTCATACAACTTGTCGACGTCGCCCCCACTCGTTCAGACGGATCTGTCTGCGTACCCCTACAACACTGACGGGACGAAGCAGGGTGGGCTGAGCGTGCCCGCGGATAACAGATGGAAGGTGGCAGATACGTATACAGGTCGCAGAGCCATTGTCGAAAATGGCCGATGCAATGCGTGCCACGGGGCACTCGGTGTGGCGCCGTCTTTCCATGCGGGGCAGCGCAACGATGGCCCGACCTGCGCTTTCTGCCACACGCCAAACCGTACGAGCAATGGCTGGTCCGCAGGCTCGAAATACTTCGTACATGCCATTCACGCGACCCGAATGCGTACCACGCCCTTCAATTGGCACATGTCGGCTGCGGTTGCCGGCAACCAGTGGGAGGCCGAGTTCCCGAGCCCGCTCAACGACTGTGAGTCGTGCCATGCGCCGAAGACGTACGACTTCAGTTTGACGATCGACAACCTGCCGTCGAACCTGGATTCGATTCCGAATCAGCTCCTGACCACCGTGGGACAGGATTCCGTCTCGAGGGGCGTCACGTACACGTACACGACGCAGACGGATCGGGCGTACTTCTTCTCTCCCTATGTCGACAGCACGAACGGCACGCGCTACGGCCTTGGGTTCTCGTTCGACGCGGGCACGAACGTCACGACGCCGGCAGCCGACACGACCTTGGTCATCTCGCAAATCACGACGGCATGCGCCTCGTGTCATGACGCAACGTCGGCGCTCGCGCACATGCGCCAAAATGGCGGACAATTCTACGATACGCGCAATTCCGCATTCGGATCCTTCGGCGAATCGTGCCTGACTTGCCACGGCCCGGGAAAGGATGTTGGGATCGCTAAGGTTCATCAGTAACCGCGCATGGGCTGCTGGTCTCAACTAATAGTAATAGGCGCGCTCCTGCTCTCGATGGGTTGTGGCAGGAGCGAGCATCGGCAGCAGCTCGTGCGAAAACCCGTAGCGACTAGCTCCGGACCAGCACCCACGAACAAAGCCGACGAGATTACCCAGGAGCTGCGCCGCTCCGCTCACGCCACGCTGGACTGCTCGGATTGCCACGCACCGCGTCCATCCGAAAACACCACCGACCGCGGGACGGGCGCCGCAATGGGCAAGGCGGATTGCGGGCAGTGTCACGAGCGCGAACTCGCGGCCTATCGGCAGAGCGTGCACGCCGAAGCGATTCACGCAGGCCAAGAGGGTGCCGCCGGCTGCAGCGATTGTCACGGCACTCATGCGATCTTGCCGGCGAATGATCCAAGCTCTTTGGTATTTCGACGCAACCTACCGCAGACGTGCGGAGCGTGTCACAAGAACGCCGAGGTTGCGCAGAGACTCGGGATCAAGCAGCCCAAGGCTGGCCAGCTGTATCTCGACAGTCTGCATGGCAGTGCGCTGGTGCGACAAGGCTTGCTCGCCGCTCCGAGCTGTACCGACTGCCACAGCTCGAGCCACCAAATCCGACGTGCCTCCGATCCGCGCTCCACCGTACACCACAGCCAGATCCCCTCGACCTGTGGTCGTTGCCATCAGGGGCCGTTCGACGAATTCTCTCTGGGGATCCACGGCAAGAAGCTGGCTCAGGGTGATCCTCGAGCGCCCGACTGCAGTGGTTGCCACACGGCGCACCAAATCGTTCGTCCCACCGGCAAGTTCAAGTTGGCGAGCGATGCCCTTTGCGGCAATTGCCACAAGGATCGCTTGCACCAGTACCTGGAATCGTACCATGGTCGCGCAAACGACTTGGGCGACGATTCCGTCGCTGCGTGCTTCGACTGCCACGGTACGCATGCGATTCTGCCCGTTGCCGATCCAAACTCGACGTTGTCGGCAGAAAACCGGCTAGAGACTTGCCGGCAATGCCACGCCAACGCGCCGCCAAGCTTTACGGGCTTCCGCGCTCACGCCGATTTTCGAGACAAGCAGAATTACCCGATGCTGTTCTGGGCATTCTGGCTCATGACCGGACTGATTGCGGGTACGTTTGCAGTTTGGGGAATCCATACCCTGCTGTGGATGACACGCACAGCGCTCGTCTACCTACGTAACCCTGCTGCATTTCGCCGAGAGAAGCGTCACATCCGTGATGAAAGTCAAGGCAAGCTCTATACGCGTTTTCGTCCCGTCGATCGCTTCTGCCACTTTCTCATCATCATCAGCTTCCTAATCCTGGTCTGCACCGGGATGCCACTAAAGTTCCATGATAGCGAGTGGGCCAAGTGGGTCTTCGAGTTGCTCGGCGGACCCCAGGTTGCGGCCAGGCTACACCGATGTGGTGCCGTCTTGAGCTTCTTGTACCTCACGATCCACGTATCGAGCCTGGTTGGGCCAGTGAAACGACGCTGGTCGAGCTTCCGCGATGAGAGTGGGAAGTGGCGCTTGCGTCGACTGCTGACGTTCGTCTTTGGCCCAGATTCACCACTGCCCAACTTCGATGATCTACGCGACGTCAAACAGCAGCTGCGCTGGTTCGTGGGGCGTGGTCCCAAACCAAGCTTCGACCGGTTTACGTACTGGGAGAAGTTCGATTATTTCGCGGAACTATGGGGCAGCGCGTTCATCGGTCTATCCGGGCTAGTCATGTGGTTTCCAGTTCAGGTGAGCCATTGGCTGCCGGGGTGGATTGTCAACCTCGCACAGATCGTGCATAGCCAGGAAGCGTTGCTTGCGGCGGGATTCATCCTCACCTTCCACTTCTTCAATGGCCACTTCAGGCTGGAGAAGTTTCCTCTAGACACGGTGATGTTCTCGGGACGTATCACCGAGGCGGAGCTGCGGCATGAACGCTCCCGACAATATGAACGGCTCAAGGCAGAAGGCTCACTGCAGGAACTCGAGGTCCATGACGATTGGAATAGTTGGAAGCACGTCTTCAACGCCTTCGGGATCACCGCGTTGCTCGTGGGACTACTGTTGGCGTCGGGGATCTTCTTTGGCTTGGTGAAGCTCTGGTTCGGTCCACGCTAGAACGGTCCCAGCCTCCCGTGGAGTCATTGGTGCCCGCTCAAAATTGCCCAGAAGATTGCCACGGCCAAGGACAGACCGATCAGCAGTGCCATTGCGCCGAACGGGGTAAGAACCCACTTCCAGCTTGCCCACTCCCCCTCTTGCGTGAGCAGCTCGTCCAGTTTGATCGTGACCTGCAGGCGCGCGTACTGCTTGAGACGGTGGAGCTCGGATCGCTTACCTTGCGTACGGCATGCGCGTCGTGGCAGTCATAGCAGGCGGCTACCCGTGTATCCCCGAGATAACCGAACCCGCGATGACGCTCGTCACTTCCTCGGGG
>JBLNFG010001275.1:0-5937 GCA_050263495.1 Myxococcales bacterium
CTCCCGTCCGCGGACGGACCCGGCTAAAAGACTCGCCTATCGCGCTCGCTCGAACAGGGTCAGTTGCTCACTGCGGTTGGGCCGCCGAAAGGTGCCCGCGCGCGGTTCTGGGAAGCCGCGAAAGTCCAGGCGGCGGAGGGTTGCCTCGTACACGGACAGGAGGGTCGTTGCGTAAGTGCCTTGTCCGGTCATTCGCGTGTGGAAACGGGGATCGTTGAGCTTGCCGTCCCGCATCTCGCGCACCCGTTTTACGATTTTCTCGGCTCGGAGGGGCAAATGTTCTCGCACTCGCTCGACGAACACCTCCGCGGCGGAGCCGGGAAGCCGCAGGAGTTGGGTCATTGAGTCGACGGCCCCAGCCGCATGCGCGGCCTCGAGAATGGGCACCATGTCGCGATCCGAGAGTCCCGGAATGAGGGGCGCGACGTTGACGCCAACGGGAATGCCCGCCTCGCTCAGCCGTCGAATGGTCTCGATGCGGCGACCAGGGGTTGGCGCGTAAGGTTCGATGGCGCGCGCTACGTCGTTGTCCCAAAATGTTACGGAGATGGACACGCCGACGTTGGCCTCGCGATGAAGCCGTTGCAGTAGCTCGATATCCCGTTCGATGAGGGTGCTCTTCGTAATGAGGTGGACTGGGTTACGATACCTCACGCAAACCTCCAGACACCGTCGTGTCAAGCCGAGCTCCGCTTCGAGGGGCTGATAGCAGTCCGTGTTACCGCTGAACATGATGCTATCGCCCGCCCAACTCCGCCGTTCGAAGGCCTCTTGAAGGAGCTCGGGCGCTCGATGTTTGACGACCAACTTGCGCTCGAAGTCCGTACCACTCCCAAACCCCAGGTATTCGTGGCTGGGTCGGGCATAACAATAAGCGCAGCCATGGGCGCAGCCGCGATACGGATTGACGCTGTAGCGATAGGGGATGTCTGGGCTGTGGTTCTCGGAGAGCACGCTCGCAGCTTCGTCCGCGAATAGCTCGAGGGGCTGCGCTGGCGCCTCGCCGGGTTCGTATTCGACCTCTGCGGCTCGCCACCGGTTGTGCGGGTTGGAGGAGGTCAGGGGACGGAGCACGCCTGGTTCTTGGGACTGAAGCTTTGTTCAGTCAAGCGGGCCATGGCGCAGGAAAGCCTATGTCACGGGTAGCCCGCCCACGGCCCAACTCCTGGAGATGAGTTCCGAGGAGAAGTCGTCGTCGGTGCAAGACGGCTTTCGGCGTGGCTACCAAACACCAGGAATGAGTCGATAGCGAGTTGACTGACTGTAGTCGCGGTAACCCGCTAACTCTTCGAGCAGAACAAGATCCTCCAATTTTGTTCTCACGATCAACACCACGACGAAGAGGAGTGCCGGGATGGCACCCCATGCGGACATCAAGAGCAGCGGAATCCCGAGTGTGCCAACTATCATGCCCGTGTATCCGGGATGCCGGACCAAGCGGTACGGACCAGTGCTGCACACGGTATGGCCACGCTCGCTCTGAATGCGAACCACTGAGCTGAAGAAGCGATTCTCTTTGAGCGCGAGCAAGAAGAGGCCCATTCCGAGCAAATTCATTAGCAGCCCGACAGCGAAATACCGCCACGTCAGGATTGGGCGCAAGTGCAAGCGCCCCGCGTCGAGACCAGCAATGACCAACATTACGAGTGTGAGTAGGAAGCCGACGCCCAACAGCTTCTTGTCCCAGGCCTTGGTGTTCGGCTTGGGCTTGTTGCGTTCATTGAGGAGCTCCTGGTTTCCACGGAGCGCGAGCCTCGTCAGAAGACTCATGAGTAGGCTCGTGATCACGTACACCCATGCGGGCCAGTAGTTCCAGCGTCCAGCGCACGCCAGGAGAAGAGAGAGAAAGAGTGAATTGAGCACGATAGACGGAATGAATGTTTTCATGAAGTGCCCTCGAGCGTGCTGCGTGCCGGTGCGATGACGGATACACGGATAGGGCGTGACTAACGCGAACTCAACGTCGCTTCCGCGTCTTTTTGGTGGTCTTGCCACCCGCTTTTTCGGGAATCGATGCTCCCGAGCTGGCTGTACGCTTTGGCCGCCGAGATGCTCCGGAGCCGATCGGCTTAGCCATGTTGCCAGAGGAATGCACAGTGGCAGTGGCAACAGGTGCCCTGAGCCCGGCTGCACAAAAGGCGACGATCTGTTCCACCCAATCTCGCTCCCCAGGTACTGCACTTTTCCCCAGGCGCTCACGCGCCAACCTGGCGACTTCCAACCCGTGGCGATAAACCGCCTGCAAAGCGCCCTGAGCGAAGGTGAAGCGAGCCACGAATTCGAGCGGCTCGAGATGTGGCACGACTGTGCGCACCATCGCCTCGGCAAAGCGCTGGAGTGGAGCATCGAAGTACTGACGGTGCAGAACTCGCAACTTTGGATCATTTGCAGTCTGCAGTTGCGCCAGCAGTCGAGCGCGTTCGGGCTGCTCGAACAACCAACGAATACTGGGCGCAAACAGGGCACGCAAGACATCCTCGACGGTGGCCCGATCGCCGCGAGCCTCCACCTCCTCCAAAAGCAGCAATCGGCGCTCGTTCAGTGGCCCGAGAGCGCGCCGGAGCACTTCGTCGATCAAGCCATCGCGTCCACCAAAGTAGCGGTGAGCCAAGGCGACATTCACCCCAGCCTCTGCCAGGATTGTACGCACCGACACCCCTTCGATGCCGTGCTCCGAGAACAGCCTTTCCGCCGTGGAAAGGATGTTCTCTCGCGTGGCGTCACCCTTTCGCGGGCGCGGAGAGTTGCGCGAAGCGGACCGTGTAATCATCTGATTGACCAAAAGTAATCACGTGATTACTCCGTTGTCAAGACGGGACACCATGCGTCTTGAAGCGCCGTTGCTCCCCATAATCAGAATCAGAAGTGCGATTGCGGGAGCGCGCCCCATCCGGTTGCGAGTGCGTCAATACTCGACCGGCGCGGTTCCGCAATCGTCTGGTTGAGCCGAGCCGCTGCGCGGCAGACGGCACGAGGCTAACGGTGGCTATGCGTTAGTTGACTGGTGGCGGGAGCGATTGGGCCCGCTGTCTTGGCGTTGGCGCTGCAATTGCTCAGTCTTGGCACGATCGAGTAGAGTTGCATGCCGCGAATGCAGGACACTGACGAGCAGGGAAATGACGGTAGAAATCGAGGATTGCGCCACTTGTAGGGCATCGAATAGATCGGTGCGCTGTCGCGCGAAGTAGCGACGTGATAGATCCATTCGGGTGCAGACAATCGAATGGTCATGCCGCGATCACCCCCGGTGGCGCACGGGCAACAGCACCAATTCTCGGTAGTGGCTCACGTGTTAGATTGTGGCTTCCGCAATAGGGGCACGCTGCTGGGTCAACACCGTTGAGGCGCAGCAGGATGTCGCGCCAAGTTGACGTTCGGCTCAGATCCCTTTCGACCAGAGTCGGTTTCGAGGTTGCGGCGAGACTCTCTTGTTCCGCTTGCGCCGTTGCCGCGAGCAACCCGCGTGCCCGTTCGAGTCTAGTGGTCGCGTGTGAGGACGACATCAAGCCGAAGTGCCGAATCTTGACGAATCCCGGTGGCAGGACGTGCTTGAGCCAGCGCGACAGAAACGCAACCCCATCGAGGGTTATCTTCTGGCCGTTCTTGGTGCGAAACGTGACGCCTCGCTCATCCATCGAAACGAGTCGATGGTTCGAGATAGCTACGCGGTGGGTGTACTGGCCAAGGTACTTGATGACCTGCTCGGGACCACCGAATGGTCGCTTGCAGTAGACATTCCAGTCCTTACGATACAGGGCGGCAATGGTCGATGCAAAGCGTTTGGAGTCGACGATGCGGAGCTTGCCGGTTCGCTCTGCCCGCTTGAGCCCGTCGAGTAACTTGCCACGGAATACAATCCCAAGTGCCTCCACCGGGAATAGGTAGTTGAGTCGAGCCGCAATCCAGCGATCACCATCCGGACTCAATGCGCCCCCCGTCACGATACAGTGAAGGTGCGGGTGATATTCCAAGGTGCGACTCCAGGTATGCAGCACCGTGGTGACTCCGAGCTCGCCGCCCAGACGTTGCTCGTCTCTGCCAAATTCGAGCAAGGTTTCTGATGCGCATCGAAACAGCAGGTCGTAAACCAGCTCACGGTTGGCGTAGGTTGACCAGCGCAGCTCGGCCGGAAGCGTGAAGACAACGTGGAAGTAGTGCGTGGGCAGCACTCGTTGTAAGCGCCCGGCGATCCACTTCGCTTGTGGTACCGCCGGGCACGTCGGGCAATGCCGGTTGTGGCATGAGTTGTACGACGGCCGGTCACGACCGCAGTCGCAACAATGATCCATATGCCCACCGAGCTCGGCAGTTCGACAACGTTCAATGGCGTTTAGGACCGCTCGCTGGGTGGGACAAAGACCGTGCGCTCGCTCGTACGCTTGCCTGTGCTTGCGGACTACGTCCGCAAGCGTTGGCCTCACGCTTCTATCCGACGCTGCCTCTTGCGAGCCAGCACCGGGTTGGTGCTGGCTCATGGACTACGATGCTCGACGCTGCTGAGCGTTCCTCGGTTGCGGCACCTTGGCCGGCGGACGCGCTGCCGATGCTCCGGATGTCGCATCGGTGCTCTTGAGGCAATCTGCCGGACTCATCACTTTGGCGAGCATGGCTGGCGTCACGTGCAGGTACCAGATGGTCGAGCTGATCGAAGCGTGCCCGAGCAGGACCTGCACCGTTCTAAGATCCGTGCCGGCCTCCAGTAAGTAAGTCGCGAACGCGTGACGAAGCGAATGCGGCGTGACGCGTTTATCGACCTTTGCCTCCGCGGCTGCAATCCCGAGCGCCTTGTTGAACGCCTCGCGCGTGACCGCCCGTCCTGGTATCTTGCCGGGAAACAGCAGTGGACCTCTCACTTTGTTCGCTTTCCAATGCTTCCTCAGCAGTGTCAGCCCCATCTGAGAGAGCACTGTGCGCCGCTGCTTGTCTCCTTTGCTGTGTTCGATATGGATTTGCATCCTCGTGCTGTCAACATCCTCGACGCGCAACTGACAGATCTCGCTGATTCGCAGCCCCGAGCCGAAGGCAAGCACCGCAATCGTACGCATGCGCAGCGTCAGATGTTCCAAGAGGCGTTCGAATTCTTCTCGCGTCAATATGGCGGGCAACCTTCGTCGTGCCTTCAGTCGCCCAATGCCAGCGACTGCATCGGGTCGATTCAACGTCGTTCGATACAAGAAGCACAACGCCGCCGCGTAGACGTTGTACGTCGAGGCGGAAACCTTGTGCCTTTCTATCAGTTCCAGCAGGTACGCCCTGACTTCAGGTTGACCAAGCGCCTTCGGGGACTTGCCAAAATGGCGACTGAATCTCGCCACGCACCGCAGGTACGTCTTCTGCGTATTCTCACATCGCCCAGCGAGTTTCAGATCCTCTTGCATCCTGTCACGTAGCCGACTCATACTCACAACTCCTCTGCGTCAGCACGTTCGCCATTCGAACGCGTGAGCGCGGAGGATTGCGCGTTGTCGCCAGGCTCATGGCGACGCTCCTGAATGGCGCCTCAATTCATGGCGTTGCGATGCCAGTCACCGCGACCTGTCGCGACATGACGCGCTGGAGCATCCATCGTCGCCGTGGCCTGTCGCGACATAACGCGCTGGAGCATCCATCGTCGCCGTGGCCCGTCGCGACATGACGCGCTGGAGCATCCATCGTCGCCGTGGCCCTTGGGGAGCCACATAGACCTCACCGGTTGCGACGACGCAGCTCCTGCCGCGCAGCGGCTTGGTTCAACGAGCGCGACCGCAAGCTCGTGCAGCGGGCTTCCGTCGCTTATGGAGCGTTATCGCGATACCGGAGATTCCCGTTTTGTAATGATTTTCCAGTTGTGAAGGGTTATCGCGATACCGGAGATTCCTGTTTCGCGATGATTTTCTACCGGGACATCGCGGAGGAATTCATCCTGCCCTGGCGTTGCTCAACCCCTATAATCAAAAC
>JBLNFG010001276.1:0-8883 GCA_050263495.1 Myxococcales bacterium
AAGTCGATTGCTCCACCTTCGATCGCACTAACAATCTCCCGCTCCTGGACATGATGGCAGCTACACACTTCCATTGCGTCGGCAGCCTGAGTGCCGGTCAGGCCATCAGCAAGGAGCTCCAGACGGTGCTCCGGAACTGGCCAGCGCTGGTCGTGAAATTGCAGCAGTCGTGCCGCCAGCCGTGTATCGCCCACAAGTTGTGCGCCAACGAGGCGTTCGTCCGCGATCCGCAATCGAAGGTAGAGCCCGGCGCGAGGCTCGGTGATGGTCAAGACTTCTCCGACGAAGCTCTCTCCCACCTCCCCGAAGCTTGCGACCTCGATGCCGGCAACCTTGAGTTTCGTGTAGGCCGTGGAGGGGCGAAATCCTTCTTTTTGGGTAACCCCGCACAAGACATCGGCCAAAACCTGGGCTTGGTGCCAGATCGGCGCAACTGTTCCGAACAGTTCGCCGCCAACCTCGACACACTCGCCTAGACCATGCACGTGGGGCATCCCTTCCACGCCAAGCCACTCGTTGACACGCATCGCTTTGTTTACGGGAATGCCTGCGGATCGCATGAGCTCGACGCGCGGCTGGATGCCGCACGCCAACACGAGCACGCGACACGGCAGGGTGGAACCATTCGTAAGCGTAAGTCCCTCCACGTGCACGCCTCCGAGCACGGCCTCGGCTATACCCTCGCCCACACAATGAATCCCCAAGCGGTTCAGGTGCCCTGCCAAGGTTAGTTGGCCTTCACGGTCCAATTGCCTAGACATCGGTCCTTCCCCACGATCCACCACCGTAACGTGCATGCCGAGCTCGGCTAATCCCTTCGCGGCCTCGAGCCCAAGCAGACCGCCGCCAAGTACCACGGCTGGCTCCCCTGGCTCCACGGCTTCGCGAATCGCCTCACAGTCAGCCAAAGTGCGAAAGACGAACGCTCCTTCGAGCAGGGCGTCATCATCGTGCAGCCCTGGTAATGGCGGAATGGCCGCGCGACTTCCGGTCGCAAAAACCAGGTCATCAAAGGGCTCGGAAATGCCTTGAGCCGCTAGCACCCGTCGCTTTGACAGATCGACGCGAAGCACCCGAACGCCACGATGGAACTGCACCTCTCGCTTCTCGTACCAATCCGAGTCCTTGAGTACGATCTCGTTCGACTCAGCCCCAGACAACACGCGTGACAGAAGGACGCGGTTGTAGCAACCAACCGGCTCCTCTCCGAAGACCACCAGTTCGTATTGATTCTGTGCGTTACGAGCAAAGAGCTCATCGAGAAGCCTGCCCGTTGCCAGGCCGTTGCCCACAATCACCAGTCGCTTGCGTGCTGTCGGATGCGCGATTCTCATTATGGTCATGGCAACTCCACCATTAGCAATCTGGCTGCACAGATCTTGAACTCCGGCATCCGGCTCGTTGGGTCAAGATGCGCGGTTGTCAATTGATTGGCGGCTTGTCGCCCGCCGAAGTGAAATGGAACAAACAGTGTGTCCTCGCGGATCCCTCGAGTAGCCTGGACCCGGAAACGCACCCTGGCACGACGGGTTTCGACTTCTACGTGCGACTGATCACTCAATCCGAACCGCGCCAGACATGCGGGGTGCACCTCAAGCTCTGGTTCCGGCTTGCGTTGGTTCAAGCCCGCTATGCCGCGGGTTTGCGCGCCGCTGTTGTAGTGCTCGCGCACTCGACCCGTCGTCAAGTAGAGAGGATACTCTCCATCGGGCACCTCACCGGCGCTCCGGTACTCCACCGGAAAGAACTTAGCCTTTCCATCCGGGTGCGCGAAACGCGAGCCGAACACTCGCGGCGTTCCGTCGGGATTTTGGCTGGAACACGGCCATTGCACGCCCTGGTTTTGACGGAGCCGCTCGTGGCTTAGCCCTGAGTAATCGGCAGGCGCGTGCTCCGTCACTGCCGCGAGTTCGTCAAAGACACGGCTTGGCTCGTCGCTGTCTAGGACGTCCGGCGCGCCTAGACGAGCCCCAAGTTCCCGCAAAACGGCGAGGTCAGAGCGTGGTCCAGCGGGTGCCGACGTGACAATGCGCCGCAGTAACACGCGCCCCTCCAGGTTCGTCATTGTTCCGGCCTCCTCTGTCCACAGCAGAGTCGGTAGCACGACGTGAGCCAGGCTCGCCGTCTCGTTCAGGAACGAATCAAACACGACGAGCAGGTCAAGACTCCGTAACCGTTGCTCCACATGCCGCGCCATCGGAGACGCGACCGCGAGGTTCGAGCCCATGACCAACAGCGCGCGAATCCCGCCACCCTCGCCGTTTTCCGGCCCGAGCGCATCCAACAGTTCGAAGGCGGACTTGCCTTTGCGCGGCAACGTTGCCTCAGGGACACCCCACGCGTCGGCCACAGCCTTTCGATGCGTGTCGTTTTCTATCAGCCGGTACCCTGGCAATTGATCCGACTTCTGTCCGTGCTCTCGCCCGCCCTGACCGTTACCCTGCCCGGTCAGACACGCGTAACCTCCGCCCGGAATGCCGACCTTTCCGAGCGCTAACATGAGGTTGATGAACGCGTGCACCGTATCGACGCCTTTGCTCTGTTGTTCGGCGCCACGCCCGCTCAGAAGTAACGATCGAGGGGCGTTCGCCATCCAGCTTATCATCGTGCGCAGCGTCCGCTCGCTAATGCCACTGATGCGTTCAACGCGGTCCGGCGTGTACCATTGAATCGAGCGGCGCACTTCATCGAACCCGGTGGTACGCTGCGCAATGTAAGCGGGATCAATCAAGTGCTGCTCGATCGCGAGATACAAGAGTCCGTTGGCCACGGCGAGATCGGTGCCTGGCACCAATTGAACGTGGAGATCCGCCCATTGCGCAGTCTCGGTTCGACGCGGATCAACGACGATTGAGCGACCGCCGCGCTCCCGCTGCAATTCGAACCATTGCCGAATCGGCGGCATGGTCTCGGCCCAGTTGCTGCCCCAGCTCAGAATGCAGTCGGCCGTCGCAATGTCCGACACCGGAAACGGCAATCCACGATCAAGCCCGAATGCGCGATTTTGGGCAGCCGCGGCCGATGACATGCAGTAACGTCCGTTGTAGTCGATATGCGGAGTCCCGAGCGCGACGCGCGCAAATTTGCCTAAGGCATACGCTTTCTCGTTCGTCAAACCGCCCGAACCAAACACGCCGATGCTCGCCGGCCCGTGCGTGCGTCTGAGCTCGAGCAACTGTTCCGCAACTCGAGAAAGTGCGGCGTCCCAGGATGCGTCGCGCAACACTCCCATGGCATCGCGAACGCGTGGAGACAGCAGTCGATCGCTCCTCTTGGTTAACGCCCCGGCTTCGGCCCCCTTGATACACAACTGGCCTCGATTCACGGGGAAGTCCGGATCACCGCGCACCGCCTGCAATTCACCGCGTTCGCTCGTCGTCACTAACATCCCGCATTGGAAGGCGCAGAACGGACAATGGGTGCGGTGCTCGGGCATCTTCAGATCTCATTTGGTAGTGGTGACGAGCTGCAGCATGCTGTTCTATCCGACACCTAGGGTTTCTTCGGGGTTTCCGAAACGACTGCGCAACAATGCTCGGTAATTCGCGAATCGCGGTTCGAGCACACACCCAGGGAGGAACGAAGCCCGGAGGGCGATGGGCCTGGAAGCGGCGGTCCGAAGGGCCCATCGTCTCGATGGAAGCCTTTTTTCTAGGCATTCGCATCAGTTAATGCCGCAACCCTCTGGACCAGGAAGCTGCGTCGCCGGTAATACCACCACGTGATTCCGACGCAGACAGCGTAGTATGCCAAGAACCAGGTCAAGGCCGTCCCCGGGCCGCCCGTCGCTTTGATCGATGCGCCGAAGCTCCGCGGAATTACGTAGCCACCGATCGCGCCAATTGCCGAACTCAAACCGAGCACGGCGGCGGCCTCACGTCGAGCGTCCCGCAGTGCCAGTTCTCGCCCCTCTGGCGAGTTGTTCGCTCTGCGCAGACTCTGCTCGCGAAAGATGACCGGAATCATGCGAAAGGTAGAGCCATTGCCGACGCCACTGGTGACGAACAGGAGCAGGAACATGCTCATGAAGCCCACGAAATCGTGAACTTGCACGAAGTGCATGACACCCAGCGTCAGGCACGCCATGGCCACGAAGTTCCACAGTGTGACGCGCGAACCGCTCAATCGATCCGATATCCATCCACCGACCGGACGCGCAACGGAACCCACGAGAGGACCAAGAAAGGCAAGGTCGGAATTCGCCTCAGGGAACTGCGTCTTGAGCAAGAGCGGAAAGGCGGCAGAGTACCCCACGAACGAGCCGAACGTGGCGACGTACAGAAACGCCACGATCCAGGTCTGCTCATAGCGCACCACCTGCAATTGATCGGCAAAGCTCGATCGTGCCGTCGACAGGTTGTCCATGAAGGTCGCAGCCCCAAGCGCGGCGATCAAGATCGGCAACATCCACATTAGCCCGGCGTTCGCGAGAGAGGGTACCCCCGGGAGCATTTGAATGCCAATCGCGATGGGAACTACGAGCTGCACGGAGCTCACACCGATGTTGCCCCCGGCCGCGTTCAGCCCCAACGCATATCCCTTTTCCCGATCCGGATAGAAGAAGGAGATGTTCGCCATGCTCGAAGCAAAATTGCCTCCACCCAAGCCAGCCGTCGCGGCGGCCATGAGCATGACGGGATACGGCGTATCTGGGCGGCACACCAAGAAGGACAGCAACGCGGTTGGAATGAGCAGCAATAGCGCGCTAATAATGGTCCAATTGCGGCCACCAAACTTCGGGACCGCAAAGGTATACGGAAACCGCATGAGGGATCCCACGAGGCCCGGCACTGCCACCAGGGTGAAGAGCTGGTCCGTGCTGTAGCCAAAGCCCATCCGCGGCAGCCGCGGCGCCACAACACTCCACAACATCCACACCGAGAAACCAATGTTTTCCGCCACAATCGACCAGATCAAGTTGCGTCGCGCGACGCGCCGGCCCGTGTTGGTCCAGAACGCTTCATTCTCAGGGTTCCAGTACTGAATCCAACGTGACATACCGCACTCTCCTTATTCATAACCCACGCGTTCCCACGACACTCTCAGAGTGATCGTGTGCGCGCCGCACCAGCCCAATAGCGTTTGGGGCTGGGGAACGGCAGAGTCTCGCCGAGGTTCCGCCTGATTCTTGCTGCGTCGGGGATCGGAAGAAAAGGGAATAACTCGCCGATCTACTGTTTCGCACAGGATACGGAAACACACTCGCTATACGAGGGCCCGGAGCCTCATCACTTATTCCAACGCGTCGCGAGCGGGCTCTTCGGATAGCGTTGTCGAAAACGTTGAGCTAGGCGCCGGGCCTCGCCCTCATGCCCAAGCAGCAGGTGGGCGTCAATTCTCAACGCCTCGCGTTCCTGCACCAACAGATACACGCTCGCCTGTTGATCGAGCTCAGCCAGCGCCTGAAGCGCGCCGGATCCATTCCCGCGGCGCAGCATGTGACGGATCTCGGTGACACGTTGCGCCTCGAATTGCGCTCGCACGCTGCTCGCGTCGGTACGCGCAAGGGCACGCACGCTGCTCGCGTCGGTACGCGCAAGGGCACGCTCGTTCGCTACGTCCGAAGGCACCCGCGCGGGAGATGCCTGCTGAGAGGCTTTGCCAATTTCGAGCTTCGTTGTCTCGAGCTGTGGCGAGGCCGGGGTGGACCGTTGTGCGTCTTCCTCGAGGCGTTGCGCTTCGTGGCTCTCGGTCACCTTCCGTATTTCGGGTGCACGGTCACGGACGTAGCCAGGAGCGCGCGATGCAGCAGCACGCGACGCGGCACCTACCGTGGTAGCAGCCGAAGCCTCGGAATGTTGAGTCTCCGTGAGCGCGTCGTGCATTGCCCATGCGCACACCCCTACCCCGCCGCACACGGAAACAGATTTGAGGGCGAGCATCAGGAGCCCTTTGGAGACGATCCCGTGTGCGCTCACCGTTGCGGAGCTGCCCGAGGCGACACTTGCAGCCATGGCAGTGCCTTTGGTCGTCGCAGCGCCAGCCGCGCCCACTGCAACGCCCGTCACCGCCGACTTAGCGACGAGAGCCTGCCAGGTGCTACTGCGCAATCCCTGCGGTGGCGCCTCGCGACGAGCCACCCGCAACAAGTACGTGATCTCGTCTGGAGCACCCTTCGCGTCCAAGAATCGTTTAGGCTCAATCACGATGAAGACCCCGCGGCGATCCGGTTGATACGAGTTGTTTGCCCCCTCAATTGACGCAGCGCCCGCTGAAATGCGGCACGGCCGAGCCTAAGACGTGAGTACACGGTACCGACCGGGATCCCCAGGGTTGCCGCAATCTCCTCGCAGGGCACCTCCTCGAGCTCGAATAAAATAAAGACGGATCGTTGCTCCAAGCTCAATTCATCCAAAGCACGGTCAAGCAACGCAACCGATTCACGAAAGAATAGACTGTCTTCGGGCGAAATCTCGTCTGAGCAACATTCCTCGAGCAAGGACCAGTCGATCACCTCGTGGCGCCGGTAAGCGCGACGCTTGCGCGTGCTTGCGACACCAAAGGCAATCTGAAATAGCCAGGTCGAAAACTTGGCTCGCCCCTCGAACTCGGGCAGCTTGCGATGGGCCGTCATGAAAACCTCTTGGATGGCATCCGAGAGGTCCGACTCGGGAACGCCAAGCCGACGCAGGGATCGCCAGACGAAGTCGAATTCGGTTTCGTAGAGCGTCTGCAGGTCCATTGTGCGTCGTGGAAGGTTGGTCGCTGTATCTGAACGAGTCCGGTGAGGACTATTCAATGAGCCGATTGTTACTGGAGAGCATGATGTCCGAGAGCCCCGAAGCGCTGCTGGTTACTGATCTTGGGACTCACTTGATTAGGGGAAGGAAGGCGCCGGTTCCATCACTGAAAGGTCCAGGATCCGCCCAGTCCGATCCAAGCGCCGAAGGCTTGGCTGTGAAAGGCCGACGGGGCGACTCCATCAACATTGAAATAGTGTCGCGTCAATGGCGCAAAGCCGCCACCTCGCAGGTACACCCCGAAGCCCTCGTGTACTGCCCACGCAGCGTCGAAGAAGCCGCCAAAAGCCACAAACCACGGCGACGCGATGCGGTCGGTAGCGAGTCCCTGCCCTTGCACCATGAAGCGGCCGAGCCAAGCTCCGGGGCACATGGAGATCGAAAAGGCGCCTCGCACCGGCCATTGTCCGCACAAACCAAGGCGACCGTAATAGGTCTGAGCTCGCACTCTACCGTCACCTTGCTTGATAGTCTCAGCGGTGCAACCAGCCGCTGCCACACGCAGCGAAAGGAATTGATAGCGAGCGAACCCCTGCAATTCTAGACCGTAGGCCGTTCGCGGAACCAAGCCGACGATGAGCAGCGGACCCAGGTCCAATCCGAATGCGAGCGCGCGCTCAGACGGCTTGTTGACTTCCGGTCGCTTCGATGCAGTTACGTCGACGGTCGTATGTTTTTTTTGGTCTGGGGCTCGCGGGAACGTCGCGGGTGCGCTTGACAACCCGCTTCCGGCGAGCGACTGTGCCTTCGCGATACGGACGGGACGAGGCCGCTCCCTGGCACGACTCGCCGTCGCCTTCGACGCAGGTGGGTACGGCTCAGTCTGCGCGACGGAACGCGTCGCGGTGACGGAACGCGTCGCGGTGACGGAACGCGTCGCGGCGACGGAACGCGTCGCGGTGACGGGGCCCGTAGTCGGGGTCACGGAACGCGTCGGGGCGACGCTACTGGTAGTCGGCGCATTAGCAGCGCCGCGTTCCGACGGGCGCGTTGGAACCGGAGCCGCGGCTGAACCTGCGTCGGCATCCAGCAATAGTAACAAGAAGACAACTAACGGTGGGAGTAGAGCCCGACAATCGTCCGTTTCGAGCTCAAGCTCACGACTGCCCTTGCGCGTGCCACTCGCAGCAATGCCCGCGATCAAGACGGCCCTGCGCCTTTGGAACTCGACCACCACCCGCAACTCTCCCGGCGGTAGATTGACGTGCTGGGCAAGCAATACATCCCGGATCTGAGCGGCATCAGGGCAATTCCTGGTGGCAGCGGCATGGTGCACCTCGAGCTGAACCTCCGACGATAAGTCGGCTCTGCTCACCGAAGAGAAGACACCATCGCCACCAAGCTTTGACAGCGGCGGAACCACCCGTTGTTGCGTCGCCGCCCACTCGCTCAACAGAAGAGGAAGCAATCCAATCCGAACCGCATGCCCCAAAGGAGCGCGATAGCGGCGAGTTGGCTGACCGAACCGTGACCCGCGCTCGGCGCCCCTGCTCGAGCGTTGCTGAAGGGACTTCACTTTCAGTGATGGCAGCATACCGGTGCCGCCCCAAAGAGTCGAGTGGAAGCGGCATACTCGACCCAAGCCGTCGAGAAGGAGACAACCGTGACGAATTGGAAATCGATCTTGGGAGCCTTAGTGCTCTTGTCAGGGGCTCTCGACGGCTGTGACATCGCAGAACACAGCGTAGGTTCCATCAGTGCCATGGAAGGGCAAGCTTGCAGCAAAGCGGGAAGCATCATCAAGGACCCGACGAGCTGCGGTAGCTGTACTTGCACGTCGCAGCAGCTCTGGGCCTGCGAGCGTCAAGGCTGCGAAAGCGAGTGCACTTACGAAGGGAAGGAATATGCAAGTGGCACGTCCTTTCCGGCTACGGACGGATGCAATACGTGTAGCTGTGTCGATGCGAGCGTAACCTGTACCAAGAAAACCTGTACGCTGCCCACGGGCAGCTGCACGTACGCTAAAGTCATCTATCAAGACGGCGACGCCTTCCCCTCTACGGACGGCTGCAACAAGTGCACCTGCAGCGCAGGCAAGGTCGATTGCACTACCATCGATTGCGGCACTCAAACGTCCCTCACGTGCACCTATACTGGCGTCACTTACAAAGACGGCGACGCATTCCCCTCTACGGACGGCTGC
>JBLNFG010001277.1:0-3752 GCA_050263495.1 Myxococcales bacterium
GATCCAAGTAGCAGCCCGTAGGGTGTATCGGTCGCGCGGCCCTCGCTCACGCGTCCGGTCCCATCCGTGTCGCTGTTAACCATTGGGTCGCAAAATGTACCTTCAGCCCGCCGTCCGCCGAGCCCAGCTGCTAAATTTCGGGTCGCAAAATCCCCGTTCGAACGCGCCCCTGTTAACCAATCTCGATCTTGCTCGCCCCGGAGAGTGCAGAGAGCGCCCTCACGCGCCGTCCGAGCACCCGTGGTCGCCACGGCGCATCAGCAAAAAAGGCCCTAGAATCCCAAGTGTAAAACGCCAGGATGCTTCTCCTGGCGCTAAGTTTGGCTCGCCTTCGGAGACGCGAACGGGTTGGTGGACTCTTCAACTACTATTACAAGGCAGCCTGATTGTGCTCGATCGGGTTTCCGCCCATACGAGGAATTCGATCACCGCCTGTCGATGTCGGTTGATCCAACCAGCGAAGACAAGCAGCAGGAACCGAAGGTACAGATTCGTTTGGCGTCCACGTGACACCACGGCTCTCTGCCACCCCGAAACCGCTACAATTACGCCCGATCCGTTTTCCGCACCGGCACGATCACTCCATCCCCCTGCTGACCAGTCTTTCATGCTCCCAGCTAGCAAAGTTCTTGGGGGGCTCCACTCGCTCTGACGCCGGCTTGGGTTCGAGCCGGGCTGCCTTTGCGGGACAGCCAGTGACGCATAAACCGCATCCAATGCACGCTGAGCGGTCCACGACTGAAACACGATCGCGCAGGGATGTTGCGTGTACCTGGCACCGATTGATACAGGTGCCGCATCCCTTACACAGGGTGGGGGCGACCGTCGCGTAGTAGTTCGCCGCTGCGATCGATTTTGCGATTCCGAAGTCAGTGATGCCACGCAGAATTGCACAGCAGCAACCACAGCAATTGCAGACGTAGTACACGCCTTCGGCCACATTGCTCACCGTATGAACCAGCCCAAGCTCTTCCGTCTGGTTGAGGACTGCCAGCGCTTCCTCTTTCGTTACGAAAGGAGCCACCGGAGGCTCCGAGCTTTCTCCCCCGGTGTAGAAGACCAGCTCCACATGCGGCGGGAAGTTGCATCTCTTTCCGCCAATCAGCTCCTGCTGTTTACGGCAGATGCAATCGTTTACCCTGAAGGTGTTGCACGAGTTCATCAGCTCAATGAGTTTATCGTAGGGTAGAATCCACTCGCTCTTCACTGCACTTTGGGACGGGACAACCCTGTGGAGAGATGGCTGGTACTGCATGAGGTTGTAGCCGCCTTGCTCCAGGTACTCTTCGAATAAATGAGCCACCTCGTGGTCCATCACCTCCAGCTGAGCCTCGTAGATGCCAACGACAAACGGCGCCAACCTGAAGTATCCTTGCTCCGCGTCACCCCACACGAAACCGCGGTCCAGCATCACCCCTAAGCGCGCGGCTGTTTCTTCCTCGCGAAGACCGGTTCGTCTCGCAATGTCGGCAACCGGTTCCATTGTTCCAGTCAACTGAGCCGCAAGCCAAGCTTCCTCGGGAAGGAAAATCTTCTTCAGGAGTGCGATTTCGACCTTTGAGTTCGTGCGTGGAAATCCATTGGGAAGCTTGTCCAAGGCGTCAGCAAGCTTCACATACGACTGCGACGCATCCGCGGCTTGGGTTGTGCCGTTCTCCGCGGAGGAATCGTCGCAGGCAGTCGGCAGTATCAATCCTGCTCCGGCTATGACAGGCAGTTTCAGAAAATCGCGGCGCTTGAGAGACGAATCGTCGAGTTTCTCGGTGGTCATGTTGCCCTCCTGTTTGTGACCTTGGACTCCTCATGAGCCGCTGCACGTTCGAGAGACTCACAATGAGCGTCTCGGACACCTGCCCTCGGACACTTGTTCGCGGACACCGTGACGAACCCGCAACGCAGCGGAAGCACTTAGGTGGAGTCGATGCGGTGAGACACGGGGGACCGAGAGGCAATTGCGGTGCCAACGCATGACAGTTGCAAGGCTGCGCGGCAAGGATGACAGCGCCCGTGCGCTCCACAGAATCTGCTCACCTTCCGCCCGTGCACCATTCACTGTCAGCATGTCTCCATTTGGCTTTCACACAGATGATTTGCCTGAGCGTATACGGCACCTGTACTAGGTCTAGAAAAAACCCGAAAGAAACTCTGATTGGGGGAATTTCCGGATAAGCCCACGTGGTTGGCGGTTTGTGAAGACCACACTCTTGTATGGTGCGGAGACTCAATCGAGCCTAATCAGGCGGCCGCGCAATAGTCGTAATTGAGTAACTCACCAACCCTTTGGCGCCTACGGATACTCCTCCGTCGGAATTGGCGTTTGCAACAACGCGCTCGATCAACCGATTGCCTAGCCGCCCGCCTCGTCATCGAAGCGGGCGCGCCGGTGCATTGCGTCATCCAGACGGATGCTTGCCTCAGGGGATGGGCAACGCGGGGATCTGACCGTTGACGTACTGCTGGATCGCCAGAGCATCCACGATGTTGATCGCGCCGTCAGCCTTGACGTCGGCGGCACCCGGGAAGAATCCTGTCGGGTTCAAACCAGACGCGTACTCTGCCGTCATCATGGCATCGGCGCTGGTCACGGCTCGGTCACCATTGACATCCCCCGGTTGCAGGTATGCTCCACAGAGTTTGTAGCTGTTTGTCGGATCGAGATCGCACATCGCTTGCAGCGCATGCGCCACGTAGACGCCACGCAGGAAGGGATAAGCGGTGTCCTTGCAACCAGCCTCGCTGCAGACTCGATTTCTGTAGCAGCCCAACGCTGGATCCTGAATGTAGTCGTTGCCCGGGCCGAGTGTCAGAATGCCCCCTAGCAAGTGATCGGTGGAGCCGTAGACGGCTGAACCAGAGCTCCGACGCATGGCTTCCACATTCATGTCGAAGACTGCGGTAGAGGTTCCGGAAGATGGAGCAATGATGGTCCCCGGAGCGATCTTCGTGGGCATTCCACTCGGTGAGCCAATCAGCGTGATGGACTCACCCGCATCGAATTGGAAGCTCCGAGATTTCTTTACTGGCGCCGGCGCGAACCGAGGCGTTGCGGGGCGGTCCAGCCGAACGATCGCATAGTCCTCACCTTCACCGTCTGGGCCTTCCCCACCGTACACTTCCACGACGACTTCTTTGCAAGCGAACACGTCATCAGCGAGATTCACCGCGTTCTTGGTGGAAGGTGCGGCGTTGCGATAGTTGAATACGTAGCGCTGGAACTCGCACCAGAAGCTATTGGCCCAACGAATGGGTCGATTCAGACAGTGTCCGGCCGTGAGCACCAAGTCATCGTCAATCAAGACGGCTGAACAGAGTTCGGCGGTCGCGTCATTGAAGAAACGTTCGTCAGAGCAGAGCTGATATTCTCCGCCCAACGTCCCCTCGTCGGTGAACCTAACGTCATCCGGGTTGACCGTCCACTCCGGTACCTGTGGATCGATCTGGTACTTGCTCACCAGCACCGCCGTGGAACGCTCAGCGAGGCCGCGAGTGACGTCGTCAGACACGGCGAATGGATCCGTCCGCTCGTCTGCTCCGTACGCGACTGCCGATTCGGCGCTTGCCGTTTGCTCGCCGCTCTCCTCCGCTGCACACGCACAAAACGGCAGTATCCCCAGTGCCGCAAGGCACCCACGCACACCGATTCTCATGGAAGGCTCCCTTTCTGGAATTCGTAGCCCATTTGGCTCGATCAACTAGTTAGACCCACGGAGACGGCCGAACCTTCGCAACCGTGGACGATTTTTCGTTGGGCG
>JBLNFG010001278.1:0-4399 GCA_050263495.1 Myxococcales bacterium
ACACGACACTCGGTCGTCTCCTATTTAAGCCTGGCGGGAGCGGCTGTCCTGGGGGCAATGGGCGCATCGCAGCGTTCCGCTTTGCAGAGACACGCAGCAACCACGTCGCGTGCCCACCACGTCGCGTGCAAGAGATACGTCAACTATCACGACAGCAGCGGTTCACGAACGGAGCCTGCACGATCCGTCGCGACGGCGCGACCGCAGCGGTGCACGGCTACGTCAACTCGTCGTGAATGACGAAGTACGTCAATCGTCGCGGCCGTACGTGATTCATGACGTGTCCGATTGACGAGGTACGACAATCGTCGCGACCGCGTGCGGCTCTCATGACGGCGCTTGCGCCCCGCGGAAGCGGAGACCGAACGCCGTTGCCGCGACGAGCGAACCCAAACCATCTGCGAGCATATCCTTCTGCGCGTCCCAGATGTCACCCTGTGAGCCCAGCACTGCAATGCCTGCGCTCGGATCCGCACTGACGGCGTAGATCCACTCGAAGAGCTCATAAACGGCAGCTACGGTGAAGATGGTGAGGATCGGGAACGCGAGCAGAATGAACCGCGCGTTCACGAGTCGCTTCCGATAGATGACTTCTGCGATGGGGTAGGCATAAAAGCCAACCGAGAAATGCGCCATCCGATCGTAGTGATTGCGCTCGGCCCGAATGAGCTGCGTCACCCAGTCGAACGGTACGCGTTCGAAGGTGTAGTGCCCACCAATCGTGTGTAGGACCAGCAAGACCAACATCATGCCGTAAGCAGTGGGCGAAAACGCATGCCAGCGGCTGACGACTGCCACCCCCACCGCGATGGTTAGGATCGGGATGTTTTCCGCCCACCAAACACTCCGTGAATAGGGGGAAATTGCGCAGATGGCAAAGACCAGGAGGTAGATTGTGAAGAATGCGTTGCGAGCGTGACGAGCGCGAAGCATGAGTGCTAGGCTCGCATCTTGACCGATGTCCACGGAAGACACCTTCAAAAAATGCTCCACCTGTCGTGAGCCCATTCTTTTCGAGCAAAAATACTGGGCCTGCAGCGTTTCTACCTGCAACCGGTCCAAGTTGGCGCTCTATTTTTGCAGCTTGCCGTGTTGGGAGGCGCATGTACCCGAGGCACGCCATCGAGACGCGTGGGCAGAGGAACGGAAGGCTCCCACTCGCGCTGCGTACCTCGCGGAGCAAGCCTCGACCTCCAACGCCTCGACGGCCCAACCTGAGGCGTCACGCGCCGCGCGCGAAGCACTGAGTGCAGCACTCGATGTGACGCGAAGTGTCGTCGGAGCGGCGCAATCCGAGCCGGTGCGTGCGGCCCGGATTGTGGGTGCCGCTGCCACGAACGCCGGAATTGAGGGGGACGACGAGGTTCTGGTGGTGGTGTCGAAGCTCAAAAAATACATTCGAGAGCAGTCCGGAATGAACACGTCGGACGGTGCCATGGGTCCAATCTCCGATCACCTGCGGACGCTCTGTCGCGACGCCATTCGCCACGCCAGCGAGGACGGACGCAAAACGGTGATGGATCGCGACTTTCTGCCGTTCCTGCACCGGCGTTGAGCACCGGCGTTGAGTATCGGCGTTGAGCACCGGCGTTGAGCACCGGCGTTGAGTATCGGCGTTGAGTATCGGCGAAACCCACGTCACGGTGCCTCGGGCTTGTGTGCGATGGACGGAAAATCAGATTGGGGCCACCGACGTTTGCGCGATGACCCCAACACACAGCTGGCGATCCAAACCGGGTAGGGCCGTTTAGCCCATGACGACTTCGACGACCACAGTCTCGCCCGGCTTGGCAAGTGGAAGCGTGGCATTGGGGGCGATACTCGCTCCCGCCGCGGTGATGCTCTGAATCCCGCGCTCCACATGCTTCGGGTTCTTCACGCTAATTTTGTAGGTAGCTCCGCGGTACTTACGCTCGACGCTGAAGCCGTCCCAGCTCGAAGGAATGACGGGATTGATCCGCAAACCGTCCCAATCTGGCTGGATTCCGAGGATGTGCTGCGTCCCGGCAACGTACGACCAGGTGGCGGTGCCGCTCAGCCACGGCAATCGGGACGCACCAAAGCGTCGGCTATAGCGGCCATGCGTCGATTGACAGTGAACGTAGGGTTCAATCTGCCGAATCTCGGCGCGGTCGTTAAAGGCCGACGGCATGTAGGCCCGGTAATATTCGTAAGCGCGGTTGCCGCGGCCCAGCATGGTTTCTGCAATGACTGCCCAACCCTGCGGGTGGCAGAAGATGCCGCTATTCTCCTTGGTTCCCGGGTTAAACAACACCGCGCGGATCTCTTGGCACGGCACCGTACGGAAGGGTGGATCACAGAGCATCAAACCATAGTCCGTTGCCAGGTGCTCTTTGCAAGCGTCCATGCAGAGCCGTGCTTGATCACCTTGCGCCGCACCGCTCAACACGCCCCAGGTCTGGCTATTGAGGAAGATGGACCCTTCCTTGACGGCTTTGGTGCCAATGACGCTTCCGTCTTCAGGGAAGGCGCGAACGAACCACTGCCCGTCCCAAGTGTGCTTCTGAATCGCAGCGTCGAGTTTCGCGAGTGCGGCTTTCGCCCATGTTACTTCGTCTGCACGTGCCATGCGCGTACAGATCTCGATATACGTTCGTAGCGCGTGCCGCAGTTGGAACGTCACCATCACGCTTTCACCGTGATAGCCGAGCCGCAAGGTGTCGTTCCAGTCGGCGGAAAGCCCACAAGGGAGGCCGTGCGCGCCGCTGCGTTCGAGGTTGAACTCGATCGCGCGTCTGAGGTGCCCAAGTACGCTGGCCTCGCCCCGATCCGCATACGGCAGAATCTTGTCGAAGAAGGCCAGATCGCCGGTTTCTTTCACATACGCCGGCACCGTGTCGAACAGCCAGAGACAATCGTCGGAACGGTACTCGTCGTTTGGGGGCGCCGCTTCGTGTCCGGGGTTGTGCGCGAATGGCTTCACGACGGGCATCGCCCCACCCGTGGATACCTGTCCCGTGATCATCAACTCGAGTCGCGCCTTAGCCTGATCGGTGATGGCGGCCATCACACCCAAGAGATCTTGCACTGTGTCGCGGTAGCCGAGGCCGTCTCGCTCCCCCGAATAGACGAGGCTTGCGGCGCGAGACCATGCGTACGTAATCAGGCAATTGTACGCGTTCCAGACGTTGATCATGTGATCGAAGTCGGGATCCGGCGTCGTCGTCGAGAAGCTTCCTATCTTCGAATGCCAGAAGTCGCGCACCTTATCCATCGCCGCACGGAGCGCGGCAACGTCGGGGTACTTTCGCGAGATTGCGGGCGCCACCGCGTCTCCACGTCCTACGCCCAAGATCACTGCGAACGTCTTCTTTTCGCCCGGTGCCAGCGTCAATTCCACCTTGAGCGTGCCGCAGGCGTTATCGCTATGTACTTGGCTTTGGGTCGTCTTCCCGGACTCCACCACGATCGGATTCTGATAGGTACGGTAGGGGCCCAGGAACGTCTCGCGGTCCGTGTCGAAGCCGGAGAACTGGGCTCCGATCAACGTCATGAAGCTGTGTCGACTCTGATCCCGGAATTCGAAGCGCTCGGGCACTTCCGGCAGGTTGACGGAAATGCCGTGATTGAGCACGCCGTCCTTGACGCTGCAATCCACGATGTACTGTGAGTACTGAAGGTTGAACGTGTCGTGCCACACGTGCCACTCACTGGCGAATTCCACGTAGGTGAATGCATCGATAACGCGCGGGCGATTCGATCGGTTTTCGACCTCGACCAACCAGACCTCGAAATGTTCATTCAGTGGAACGAAGTAACTGGTCTCGGTGTGGATCTCTGCGTAGGTGGACTCGATGACGGTATAACCCGTCCCGTGGCGGCAGGTGGTCTGGTATTGCGACAGTGGTTTGCCGACGGGTTGCCAAGAGCCAGACCAGTAGTCGCCGTTTTCCCGATCACGCAGGTAAATGTATCGCCCCGGTTGGTCCATTGGAACCGAGTTGAAGCGCAGGCGTACGAAGCGGCCTTGTGCGGCGGATTTGAAGAAGCTGTACCCACCGGCGTTATTGGTAATGATCGCCCCATACTCGGTGGAGCCCAGATAATTGCTCCAAGACCGAGGTGTGTCGGGTCGCGTAACCACGTATTCTCTTCGTGCGTCGTCGAAATTGCCGTAGGCCGTCATGGGGCTTGCAGCATACAGAAATCTCCGGCGCGACGCGAGGCTTCGCGGCAGTGCCGAGCGCATATTCCGAGCGGCGCGAGTCTGCGCTCCATTGGTAGTTGGTGCGTACTTTCTTGCCGGCAGGCGAGGGGATGCGAACGCTGGCTCCTGCCATTTGCCGCATTCCGGATTGAGTCTGGGTCAGCGCGGCGCGGCCACGTCGCCTTGCAAGGCCGTAGCGGGTTTGGTCAGCGCGGCGCGGCCACGTCGCCT
>JBLNFG010001279.1:0-8330 GCA_050263495.1 Myxococcales bacterium
GCACCATGTTAACGATTTCCTGCCAGTACGATGGTCGTCAATGTAATTGCGGCACGGACGGCGCGTGGGCTTGCACCAGCGAGTGCCCCGAGGCTCCTCCGGCGGCGGATGCCTCGTGTGAGCGAACGCCCCAACAGGCTTGCTCGTATGCGGACGGGGCACTGGTCAGCGGTTTTGGTGCCACGAGCGAAACAACGTGCGTCTGCAACAAAAACAAGTTCACCTGTTACACGCAGGCGGATTGTCCGGCGACGGCGCCAGAGTCAAACACTGATTGCACGCAGCTCGGCATCAGCTGCAGCTACGACGCGACCAACTGTCGCTGCCGCACATCGACCAGTCAATGGAGCTGCAACACGGCGACGCCTCCTAACGGTACCGCAGGCGCACCCAATATGGGCGCCGGCGGTAGCGGAGCGGGCGGCACTAAGGCTGCTGGCGGCACGAGCTCTACTGCAAGTACTACCTCCTCGTAATCCCAAACAATCCATGGCGGAATACGCACTCGCTGCGTTTTCCGGACTGATTCGATCATCGTTCCGCCGGGAGGCGATCGCCGTTCCGGCGGCATTCGATCAAGATTCCGGAGCACTCGATCGGGCATTCCGACGCATTCGATCGGCGTTCCGGAATACTCGATCGGCCTTGGCTAGCTAGCCAAAGGACGATTGGGGATAAACTACTAGCTCTGTCGCCGCTTCGATTTGTGCAAAGGCACCAACGGCAATTCGCTCGGGCTGCTCAAGCAACCAGAGCCAGATGTGTGTATCCAGCAGCAGGTTCATTCTTCGCGCCTATATGCCGGAGCTGATGCAAGACGTTCGCCGGCAAACTCGACCCCTCTCCCGTCTTCGACATGACGGTCAACCTCGACGACGTGCCCGGCGGCTATGCCGCCATGGACAGCCGTGAAGCGCTCAAGGTCCTCGTAAGGCTCTAGAGCATTCCCCTTTAGCGACAATGAAAGGCAGCGAACAATGAAGAAGCGAACCCTGGGCAAGCAAGGACTCGAAGTCTCGGCACTCGGCTACGGATGCATGGGACTGAACTTTGCGTACGGCGAATTACTCGACGAAGCCGCCGCAGTGGCCATGCTGCGCGCGGCACACGAACGCGGTGTCACCTTCTTCGACACGGCCGAGATCTACGGTCCCTTCACCAACGAACAGCTCGTCGGTAAGGCGCTCGGTTCAGTGCGTGACGAGGTCGTGATCGCGACGAAGTTCGGCTTCCGCTTCGAGGACGGAAAGTCAGTCGGGCTCGACAGCAGACCTACGTCGATCCGCAAGGCGGTAGAGGGTTCTCTCCGGCGGCTGGGGATGGACCACATCGATCTCATCTACCAACACAGAGTGGACCCCGAGGTGCCCATCGAAGACGTCGCCGGCACGGTGAAGGAGCTCATCGCCGAAGGAAAAGTGAAGTACTTTGGCCTCTCCGAGGCTGGTATTGGCACGATTCGTCGCGCTCACGCCGTGCAGCCCGTGAGCGCCCTGCAGAGCGAGTACTCGCTCTTCTGGCGGGAGCCTGAGGAAGAGATCCTGCCTGTACTCGCGGAACTCGGGATCGGTCTTGTCGCCTTCAGTCCACTCGGCAAGGGCTTTCTCACCGGTGCCATCGATGCGAACACGAAGTTCGCCGAGGATGACTTCCGCAACACGGTCCCCCGTCTCGCATCCGACAAAAGGGAGACCAACTTGCGGCTAGTCGAGGTCATCGGCCGTATCGCTGACGCGAAAGGGACCACCAAGGCCCAGATCGCGCTCGGATGGCTCCTCACCCGCGAGCCATGGATCTGGATCGTACCCATTCCCGGTACGACCAAGTTGCATCGACTGGAGGAGAACCTCGGCGCTGCGAGCGTGACGCTGACTCCGACTGAGATGGAAGGACTGCGCGAAGCCGTCGAAGCCGTTGTGGTCGACGGTCACCGGTACTCGCCAGCGGCGCAAAAGATGATCGATCGCTGAATTACTTGACGACATCCCCACTGCCAAAGGCCCAGGCAATGACGAACATTCTCATCCTCGGCGCAAACGGGCAGCTCGCGCGCAACACCACCCGGGTCCTGCTTCGGGATACCCATGCCAGGCTCACGCTCTACCTGCGTCGGGCGCACCGTCTCACGAACCCAGCCCCCTGCAGATGGACCTGTCGTCGAGGGAGTCCATTCAGGCCACGATCACCGAGGCGCAGAAACACGGCGAGAGCTCGATGCTTGTCAATGCATTTCGAGTCAGTCAGGGCAGGGCACCGCATGCCTTCGCTCAGCGCTGAGATCGATGAACAACTCGCGATGACACCTACGGAAGAGCTGTCAACGTGGTCCGAAACCTCATGAAGCCAGAGCGGAGACGGAAAAAGCCCGCTATTCGGACAGTATGACTACAGCTCAACTCGCGTGCGCCGCCATATCCAGGCGACGATCGCGACGGCAGCGACTGCCAAAGCCGCCTCTTCAACATGTGCTGCACGGCCAAGCAAGCGCTCGGCCGTTGCACCAATAAACCACCCAAGGCCTGCAACCACGATCGACCAAACGACGGCTCCGAGGACGTTCAGAACGACGAACTTTGCGATTGGATAGCGCGACAAGCCTAGAAATGCCGGAGCAACAGTGCGAATGCCATAGAGGAAACGAAACCCGAAGGTGAACCAAGTGCCGTGACGAGTAGTCCAACGAGTCAAGCGCTCAGACATCTTCTTCAGACGATGC
The DNA here is from genome assembly GCA_050263495.1 of Myxococcales bacterium. Classification (GTDB taxonomy): domain Bacteria; phylum Myxococcota_A; class Polyangia; order Polyangiales; family Polyangiaceae; genus FEN-1139. The sequence goes on from JBLNFG010001279.1 coordinate 2,717, forward strand.
ATTCGATTCAGCCAACGCTCACCAGCATAGCGCCCAAGCAGGAACCAAAGTTGGTCTCCACTCACGCTCCCCACGCAAGCCGCTACGATCACCGAACCTAGGTTCAAGTAACCTTTGTGTGCAAGCAATCCGGCCAATACAAGGACTGTTTCTCCTTCGAGGAAGCAACCCAATACCACGGCCCAATAGCCCCACTCGATGATGAATTGTTCCACGGTGACGGATCTCGAAGTGTGCGTACCCTAGCCTACCAATCGAGTCAAACGCGGTGCAGGTTCTGATTTCCCGTGGCGCAAAGTCATCGGAACGACAACCATGGCCGCCCCGCCATTTCTCACCGACGTCGCGCATTGCGCTCGCCTATGGAACACAAATCGCGGCGGATGGAAAGCAAAAAGGTGACGAAGTAGTACTAGGACAGGTCTGCCATCAATGGTTGTGTGGATCGGGGAACCGTAAACAAATCCCCCGTTGGGGCTTGAACCAGTCTCGAGCCATCTCGCCGACTGAAATCTATGTGCCCCGTAGCTGGTCCAGACCCGGTTGGTGCCGCGTTGCAGCATGCAACGTGCAACTAGAAGCGCAACACCAGTCGCGGGCCTCTGCTGCAAGACCTGGGGAGTTTGGCGGGTTCTTGGAATTGGCACGACAGATGCTCAGTGGTTACACAGGCAAGACAGTTCGCCTGCACAAAGCTCAACCCCTTGCGCGACCCGAAGAGGCCGACTTTCTCCATGATGTCGGCCACGGCCACGCGACAGCAAGCTCCAACGCACCATTCACACAAAGACTTCTTTGGACGAAGTAGTTCGGAGACCAAAGCATGTCAACTTCGGGAAAGAATCGCTCATCCACGATCAGTCGCCCCTGGTTCGCCGCGTCTGCAATGGCACTAGGCATGAGCACCATGGCATTCGCTGGATATGTTACCGAGAATCCGCACGCATGCGCCGATGCCACGTTGCCCGTCCCGCCGTCTGCCGACAACCCCGTCTCGTCGAAGACCGAGCTTGCTTCAGCGCCGTCCGAGTCCGAGCCAACGGTCATCCAGTTTCCTGAAATGAGAATTGCATCGAATCTGCGGCGACGGCCCGTGCACAAGGCAATTGAAGCCGACGCCTGCACCCCCACCAACTGGCGGTCGCTCGAAACTGGTCCAGTTACGAGGGAAGTCAGAGACTTCTGCCGAATACCCGGCAACAAAAAACATTCAACCGAAGCTTTCGACGAACTCCGTTAGCGGAGAGGCCGAGCACCTAACCGTGACCCAAGGCCTTCACGAACGCCCTGGGTCCATCGAGCCCTCCGCGCGTCGCCACTCGCTGAGTGACGTGCTTCCTTCCACCTGAACTACGGAAGTCCGAAACCAGCTAAGAGACAGTCGAACCACTGAGAGCCTAGTGAAGACCGGCGAGCCCGGCCTTTGACGATCGAGCGGTGTCGTTACCGAGAATGCCATCCTGTCGCCTCTGGCATCCGGCAGATTCGTTGACACCACGATGGTGGGGTTAGTCCACTTGATGTAGCGCGCTTTGGCTCGCGAAGCGTCGGCTGCTGCAGCGTGCGGCGGGGATCCGCTCGACCATTGCCTACGGCTCCGACCTGTGCCTGCTGTCGTTCTCCGGCACGGTAACGCCATTGATATGCCCAAAGAGAACATTGCAGACGACTGTGCGAAGGTCATCGAATTCGAAAGGTTTATCCAACACACCAAAAACGCCCAACAACTGTGCTTGGTCGTGCGTGCGCTCATCTCCAAATGCCGTCATCAAGACGATTGGCACATCAATTCGCGCGCTGCGCATGGCCGCGATCACTTCGAGCGCATTGAAATGGGGCATTCGTATGTCCGACAAAATTAGCTCAATGCCTTCAAGAGCGTTTCCATCCGAGAGAGCACCTGCAATCTTGTCGAGCAGGTGCTGACCATCACACACTTCAATGACGTCGTGACCATCGGCGCGCAGCACATCCGCTAGGAGGAGGCGAAACGCGTCGTCATCCTCCGCCAGAAGGATGCGCTTCGGCCGTTCGGTGAGGCTTCGAGCTGACGCAAATGATGGCTTCATAGCGGGAATCTCCCAACCGCTGCGCGCAATGAAGTTACGCACAATGAGCAAGGTGGTTTCGTGGACATTCGATCGGAGTGCATGCCCTGTGCCAAACCTCGCCGAACTCAGATGGCTGAGACTTACCCCAAAGCAGCTCTGCGACGACGCTGCTCCGGGACGAACGGGGCAAATGGCAACGGTTCTTTGGCGAAAGTGTTGCTCAACATTGCGCGCCGAGAAAGCGCCGCTTGCCTGACGCCTTCTGGCCGAGAATCGACAAAATCTGCCTGGCGTGCATTGCGCGGTGGAGGCCGAACCCAATACCAACTGCAACCCCTGCGACGCAAGCTGGACAGCACGCTGGTGTCGTCGTCGCCAGAGGCCAGCATAGCCGCGTCTTTGGCGCCACCTCGACATGCCTCGATTCGCCGCGCTGAACGTTTTGGCGGGTGCGCGCGGTTGCATTGGCGAAGACTCCGGTCGTCCTCACCACCGCGTTCGACGACGCCGTTACGCGCGAGCACGCGCATGACCACGGGGCAGCTGCCGTGCGTGACAACCCATTCCGGCCCAATGACCCACACGGGGCCATTTGCCAAATCCGCAGCAATTCCCGCTCTAAATCACGGCTGGTTGCACCCGCCGGAAAGCTCGATTGAGTCGTTCGGCGTCGCACATCAGCACTCGTGCCACTTGTCTGCACTATAAGTCTCGCATGCCTGTTTCGGAGAGGAGTCGCGTTCTAGTGGTTGATGACGACGCGGCCATGCGCGCGATGCTCGCGGAGGGCCTCGCTTCCGAAACGACCTCCATTGAGACGGTCGCGGGCGCCGCTGCCGCCCTGGAACGCGTGGCATCCGGTGAGATAGATGTCGTTGTCACGGATCTACGGATGCCTGGACAAAGTGGGCTTGACCTTTGCACTCAGGTCGTCCAACAGACGTCTGCTCTGCCTGTGATTGTTTTGACGGCGTTCGGTGACTTCGAGACGGCGGTCGAGGCTGTGCGCGCGGGTGCGTATGATTTTATCTCTAAGCCGGTTCATCTCGAGGTTCTGCGGATCGCAGTCGACCGAGCCCTCACGCACGGACAGCTACGACGTGAAGTCAGGCGTCTGAGGGGTTCGCTCGAGGGAAAGCACTTCGCTGGCACCCTGATTGGCGAGAGTCGCGCAATGCGCGAAGTCTTCGACATCATCGTGCGCCTGGCTGATTCCGGGAGTTCCGTGCTCGTCACCGGCGAGAGCGGCACGGGCAAAGAACTGGTGGCAAGGGCGCTGCATGACCAAAGTCTGTCAAAAGGACCGTTCGTAGCGGTAAATTGCGCAGCGATCCCCGAGCAACTGCTCGAAAGCGAGCTATTCGGACACGAGAAGGGGGCCTTCACGGACGCGAAAACCGCTCGCGCTGGGCTGTTCATGGAAGCAAACGGTGGAACACTCTTTCTTGACGAAATTGGCGAACTTCCGCTCGGGCTTCAGCCCAAATTGCTGCGTGCATTGCAGGAAAGAACAATTCGCCCCGTTGGGGGTCGCAAGGACATCCCCTTCGACGCACGTCTCGTGGCAGCAACAAATCGAGATCTGAGCCTAGCGGTTGAGGAGGGGCGCTTTCGTCAAGATCTCTACTTCCGTGTGAACGTGATTGAACTGCCGATCCCGCCATTGCGAGCTCGTGGCAACGACGTGCTGCTCTTGGCAACACATTTCCTGCAAGGATTCAATCAGCGAACTAAAAAGGGCGTCGTCGGCTTGACGCCAGAGGTGGCCGCGCAGTTCCTGCAGTACAATTGGCCAGGAAACGTTCGAGAGTTGTCCAACATCATTGAGCGAGCTGTGGCGCTTACTTGCCACGACCATGTGACGTTGGCCGATCTACCGAAGCACCTCGTGCAGAATCGGCGAACTGAGGTCGTAATTGGGTCCGACGCCTCCGAGCTCGTTTCTCTCGAGGAAATGGAGCGAAGGTATGTGCTGCACGTGCTCGAGTCGGTCGGTGGCAGTCGCACCGCTGCGTCGAAGATCCTAGGCCTGGATCGTACCACGCTGTGGCGTCGCCTCGAGCGGTACGGCGTGAAGGCGCCGGACGTCAAACGGTGAGCGGGGAAGACGGTCTCAACAGCTGCTGCGGCGAATGGCGAAGGAGCTCGATTTTCTGGGCTCGCTGCCGCCCGTTGCGTCCATGCAACGCGATGCGATTTGCAACAAGACGCTGTGTTGCGCGGGCCATTCGCCTTGGCAATCTATCGATGAGACTCAGGAATAGGCGAAAATTGGCCTGGTACGATCCGTGCTCCGCGCAACCCCCATGCCGAATCGGATCGTGAGCGAGAGAAAGCGGACCGGCGCCCGGAGTGGGGCAACGCAGTTTCGTGTGCTGGTCACCGAAGACAATATCGCACTGCGCCAGTTGATGGCCGACGTGCTCGAATATGAAGGCTATTGCGTGACTGAAGCCGCCAACGCTTTCGAGATGCAGAGCGCAATCCTTCAGTCGGGTTCAGAAAGGGCGAGCAACACCCCCTTTGACCTCATCGTCTCGGACGTCTCCATGCCTGGAAAAAGCGGGCTCGAGGCACTATCGGAGCTGCGCCAGAGCGGCCTACGAAGCAGATTCCTCGTCGTCACGTCTTTCCCGGAGGTCGTTACGTATCATCAAATCGAGAAGCTCGACGTATCGCTTCTGGAAAAGCCGTTTAGCTTGAAGGAATTCCGAACAATGGCGACCGCGATGCTTAAACTGCCAATACCGGACTCAGCGAGTACTCCATGACCCCCGGCATCGCTCCAACGTCAACGTGGCCTGAGAAGTCCAAAACAACACCCGTTTGTATGCCTGCACCTCTCATCTCGACCGCACTGGATGATTGCGGCTCGGCGCAACTCGAGAGGCGGCACGCCGAACACCTAAAGGAACCAATTGAAAACGCAAGACTCCGTGCGCTCGCAAGCTGCCTCCATACCGCTTACGATCAAGCTAGGAGTCCTACAATATGCCCATTCTGATATCGGACGGTCGAATCGTCGCGTCGAGCCACACCGAGGAATCTGAGCCACTGTCGTCGCCAATCATCGATCGCGTGGCGCGCAGGATGGTTGCCGTACGTCCACCACACGGAACTGCGGTTGCGCTGGCCCTCTTGCTCACCCTAGCAGCCACGTATGGCGACGCGGTGACGAGCGCGGCAACGACTTTCACACTGTTTTACGTCCTTGCGCTGGCAATCGGGACCTGGTTCGCCGGACCCCGGATCGGGTATCTGGTTTCAATGCTAGCGGTGATCGGGGGAACGGTCGCTAGCGTTGCTACGGCCCAGCGCACGCTTTCGCCGTGGTTCCTAGCATGGAACATCTGCGTCGATTTCGTGCTTTACGTGGGTTCCGTGCAAGTGCTTTGGGCGCTCCGCCAACGTCTCGAACGCGAAGTTTCCGCACGTGAGGACGCGCTGGGACAACTCCGACATGCCGAACGACTCACGACAATAGGGAAGCTGGCATCGGGCATTGCGCACGAAATCGGAACGCCGCTCAATGTCATTTCGGGTCGAGCCGAGCTCATCGCCTC
>JBLNFG010001280.1:0-2617 GCA_050263495.1 Myxococcales bacterium
ACCGAGTTTGCCAACGTAACCGCGGTCGCTAAGGCCAACGTCTATTTTGACGGAAAGGTGGTCAGCCACACTCTGAAGATGACGGACGGTAGTAAGAAAACCTTGGGACTGATCTACGCGGGCGAATACCACTTCGGCACCGATGCGCCCGAGAGAATGGACATCGTCGCCGGCACCTGCAAGGTGAGGCTCGACGGGAAACAAGAATGGGTCACGTACGAAACCGGAGCGCAATTTCGTGTTCCCGGCAAAAGCGGTTTTACCATCGCCGTCCCGTCTGGTATCGCCGAGTACGTGTGCTCGTTCGAATGAGAACAACTTGCGCAACGTGCCGCCCCGTCGGCAGCCGTTGCGCAAGACGACCGCTGTCGTTAGCCTCTTCAAATCAGAGCGTGGAATTTTGCGCAGAGTTACCGCCAGCGTGAGCGTCGAGCGACCTGGATCCTCGCCAACGCGTAGAGGTTGAGTGGAAATCTGAGCCGACGCCAAATCGAGTGCGGCTCAGCCGTTCCTTCGCTATGCTGCGTCGCACCATGCCCGAGTTTCAGTATCAACCCATGCTCCCCCTTGGGCCGGACCATACACCCTACCGGCTCCTGACGCGTGATTACGTTTCAACCTTTGAGGCACAAGGCAGAACCTTCCTCAAAGTCGATCCCACGGCGCTCACGCTCTTGGCGCGTGAAGCAATGCGCGACATTGCGTTTCTATTGCGGCCAGGACATCTTGCCCAGCTGAAAGGCATTCTCTCCGATCCGGAGGCTAGCCCGAATGACAAATTCGTGGCGCTAGACCTATTGAAGAATGCAGTGGTTGCTGCGTCGGGAATTTTGCCTCAGTGCCAGGACACGGGCACCGCCATTGTTATCGGTGAGAAAGGGCAAACCGTCTTCACTGGTGCCGATGATGAAGAGTACCTTGCTCGGGGCGTGTACCAGACCTACACGGAAAAATCCCTGCGCTACTCGCAGATGGCACCGATCACCATGTATGAAGAGGTGAATACGGGTACGAATCTGCCCGCGCAAATCGAGATTCACGCGAACCCGAGCGGCGAGTACCACTTCGCGTTCATGGCTAAGGGCGGTGGTAGCCAGAACAAGACCTTCTTGTTCCAGGAAACCAAGGCCTTGCTCAATCCGAAGTCGCTGTTGGCTTTTCTAGATGCCAAGTTGCGCGGGTTGGGTACTGCGGCATGTCCGCCCTACCATTTGGGCATTGCTATCGGAGGCACCTCTGCCGAGCTCGCGCTCAAAGTTTCCAAGATGGCCTCGGCTCGTTTTCTCGACACCTTGCCCACGCGAGGGAATGCACTCGGACATGCGATTCGAGATCCGGAGCTCGAGGCGCAGGTGCTCAAGCTGGCGCAGAGCACGGGGATTGGCGCTCAATTCGGTGGGAAGTATTTCTGTCACGACGTGCGCGTGATTCGCCTGCCACGCCATGGAGCTTCATGCCCAGTGGCGATCAGCGTCTCGTGTTCGGCGGATCGACAAGCCCTTGCCAAGATCACCAAAGATGGCGTGTTCCTCGAGCAGCTCGAGACCGACCCAGCCAAGTATTTGCCCGAGGTCGAGGAATCCTCGCTTGGCGGCGACGTCGTGAGTATCAACTTGACGCGACCCATGGCGGAGATTCGCGCGACGCTCTCCAAGTACCCAATCAAGACGCGACTGTCGTTAACCGGGCCCGTAATCGTGGCTCGCGACATCGCTCACGCGAAGATTGCAGAGCGGCTCGATCGTGGAGAAGGTCTGCCCGAGTATCTAAAGAACCACATCGTTTACTACGCCGGACCAGCCAAAACACCCGAAGGGTATCCGAGCGGCTCCTTTGGCCCAACCACTGCAGGTCGCATGGACTCCTACGTCGATCGATTCCAATCGAACGGCGGTAGCCTCGTGATGTTGGCAAAGGGCAATCGCAGCGTCGCTGTCACAGAAGCCTGCAAGAAACACGGCGGCTTCTATCTAGGCAGCATTGGCGGCCCCGCCGCACGCCTAGCTAAGGACTGCATCAAGAAGGTTGAAGTTCTCGAGTATCCGGAACTGGGCATGGAAGCCATCTTCCGAATCGAGGTCGTCGATTTCCCGGCGTTCATCATTGTCGATGACAAAGGAAACGACTTCTTTGCCGCGCTGTCACACCCCCAAGGGTTGCCGACGGTGAAGTGATTCTGCGCTTCGAGTGGAACCCTGGATCGCGTCGATTCAGGGTTCCGCGTCGCATCGAGAAGTGCACCCAGCGATTACGCTTGAGCCATGAAGCCACTCGGTCTGCGCGAGTGGAACGCTTTCACGATGCTGACCAGCGTTGAGATCGTCTCAGTAAGCGCGTCCACATTGCCCGACGACAGCCAGTCGCGACGGAAAGTGCTTGCGCCGAGCGCGACCGCGTCAACTCCCGCCTCGAGGTATTCGCGAAGGTTGTCGGGTCGGATTCCACCACACGCCAAGAGCGGGACTTCCCCGAACGGACCGCGCAACTCGCGGATGTAAGAAGGGCCGTAGAACTGAATTGGGAACAGCTTAATGAGCGCCGCTCCGGCTTCCCGTGCGGTCCACACTTCCGAGGGAGTCAGCGCACCAGGGATGTACGGAATCTCTTGCTCTAGCGC
>JBLNFG010001281.1:0-8184 GCA_050263495.1 Myxococcales bacterium
GCCGCAGGTGTCCGTGTTTTTGATAGCGGCATCCAACGTGGGCTGGATGATCACGTCGCCTACCACCGAGAGTGCACCAGCGAGGCCGCCGATCCCGAGCGCAAGCGCGGGGCTCACGACATTGCAGGTTGCGCCGATGGAGACTCCGCCTGCCAACGCGGCATTGGCCATGTCCGCGAAAGAGGGTTTGCCTTTGCGCAGCAGCGAGCTGGTGAAGTACGTGCCAAGGGTCGCTCCAGAGAGCGCCAGGATTGTGTTGATTGCCGTTCGCGGCAATTGCTCGGTGGGCACAATCGCGCTGCAGAAGCTGGGCCAGAACATCCAGAGCACCATCGACCCCAACATGGAGAAGCGGTCTGAGGTCTCGTCACTCTCGATCCCTGGCTGCTTCGCCTGGCCGCGAGAGTGCGTGAACGCCAGTCCCAAGCCGAAATACGCGCCAAACGCGTGAATCACGATCGACCCAGCAGCATCCGTAAAACCTTTGGTGGCGCCGAGGCCGCCATCCAGTACGAGCCACTCGTTGACCATGTACGCGGGAACAGCCAACGCCGCCAAGAGTGCGTACTGGTAAACGCGCAGACGACCAAGGACTGCGCCCATGGCAATCAGTGCGGCAGCACAAGCGAACTCAGCTAGTAACAGGGATTTCACACTTTCAGCAGCGACGGGTTCAGCGGACAGATACCCCGTGGAGCGCAGCATCAGATACAGGGGAATCGATACTGCCACGACCAAATAGGTGCCCGTCGTGGCGCTGTATCCGTAGTTCTTGACGAACACCATCAAGAAACCAAATCCAACCAGGAGCATCGCGAGGATGTGGATCGAAAAGTTGTATTGCTCGACCTGTCGCAGGCCGAGATCGGCTCCGGGCTCGCCGGCCCAAGCGAACGTCGAAAAGCTGATGAGCGCGAGACCAAAGAGCAGCCCGCGCGCGATGTGGTGTTTCATGGTTGCCTCTCCGCTGACTGCGGGGCCGTGAGTGGCTCCGTAAAAAGCGGGGCGGACAGTAGGGGATACGGACCACAAACGCCAGGGTTAGAGGGAAACCCTGATGTCACGCTTAGGAAACACCGCAGTAACCAAGTGTCCTGCGTGGAAGGTTGCAACGATAACGGAACTGGGGGTCCCTCCGAGGCAACGGGGCGCGGCGCGAGCCGACGGTTGGCAGAATCACAACCCCTCTTCGTGCTCGACGTGTGTTCGCGTACAGACCCTTGTCGGCGGACCTTCTAGTCCACTTATTGGTGACTCAGCGCGGAGATTCGGGCGTTGGCGCACGGACCACTGTCGGCGAGCGTGGCCCATTTGCAGGCAATCCGGGTGTGATCAATGCGTGTTTGCGCACGGCCCTTTCGGAGCAACTGATGTATTTGTTGGTTGATTCGGCGCGGAGAACAGCGTGCTTGCGTACGGCCCCTTGTCGGCGAGCGTGGCGTACTTGCCGGTGCTCCGGGCGTGATCAACGCGTGTGTTCGCACGGCCCTTTCGGAGCAACTAGTGCATTTGTTGGTTGATTCGGCGCGGAGAACAGCGTGTTTGCGTACGGCCCCTTGTCGGCGAGCGTGGCCCATTTGCTGGCGATCCGGCGGTGATCAACACGTGTTCGGGCACGGACGCCCTCTCCCGGCTCTGAGCGGAAAAGGCGACGAGGCAAGAATTGTCCAACGTTACTCGGAGGGCGAATCGCCGTTCAAGGTCCCAGGGCGCGCAATGCCGTGCACGTCGCACCAGCACGAATCGTTGTTTGACAATCACGGGAGCGCGAATTGTCGTTCAAGGATCACAACGCAGGTAAGACATGTTAGCTCTACCGCTCTGGAGACACGATTGGGCAAGAGGATGCACCGAATCCGCGGGCAAGTACGAGTCAAGGACCGCCGAGACCCCCTCCTTCAGTACGTTGCTGCGGTGACTCTTGTCACCGCTTCAACCGGGCTGCCCAGAAGCGCGCACGGGCAAGTGTCCCACTCTCCGTCAGCCAGTAGCGAAGAGACGACAACTCAGGCTCAGCAGAGCCAAGCCACGCAAGGGCGCGCCTTCCCTCGTAGCGCTGGCGTGATCCCGCCCAAGCTGGTTGAACAGGCTGACGTCCCTTACCCGACCAACGGCGAAGGCGACGCCGTAGTGGTCGTGCAGGTGACGGTGAATGCTGACGGCCGAGTGCGCACGGCGAGCGCCCAATCGGGGGCGCAACCGTTCGCGGACGCCGCCGTCGAAAGCGTGAAGACGTGGCACTTCGAGCCGGCGACGCGCGACGGTAAGCCGGTCGCGGCGATCATTCGGCTCGAGGTAGCATTTCATGCCCCCGTGCTGAGAGACGTCGAGAGCGAAGAACCCTCGACCGTGGCCGCGCCGACACAAACCCAAAATCAGAAAACGGGAACACCCGGCGACTCAAGTACGACCGCCGCAAAACCACAACAACCCATTGAGGTCACCGTGGCAGGCGAGAAGCGGGCTCCGATGGTCGCGTCACTTACGCGCACCGAAGTGCGACAAATCCCGGGTACCTTTGGTGATCCCTTCCGTGCCGTCGAAATCTTACCCGGCGTCACACCGCTGCTTTCTGGTTTGCCCTACTTCTATGTGCGCGGGGCACCACCCGGCAATGTGGGCTACTACCTGGACGGGATTCGCGTGCCGTACCTCTATCACGTTGCGGTTGGACCTTCGATTGTGCATCCGGGCATGGTCGATCGCGTCGATCTCTACTCGGGCGGATACCCGGCGAGCTACGGACGATTTGCCGGCGGTATTGCGGCTGCTGAAACGACCAAGCCAAACCCGACCTGGCGCGGTGAAGCCAACGTACGCTTGTACGACGCTGGCGCCATGGTGGAAGGTGGTTTCGATCGTGGAAAAGGGACCGTGCTCCTTGGCGGTCGCTACTCGTACACGGCTGCTCTCATCTCCCTCGCGGCAAAAGACGTCAAGATCGATTACCGCGACTACCAGGCACGCGTCTCTTACGAGCTCACCCCCAAGGATCAGATCTCAGTCGTCGGCTTCGGTGCGTATGATCTCATTGCTAGTAAGAGCGGTGGAATCTCTACGGTCGTGTTTGGCACCGAATTTTATCGTGGCGAACTGCGTTGGGATCGCACGATCGGCAACGACGGTCACTTGCGCACGGCCTTTACGTTAGGCTACGACCAGAGTTCCGTGGGCGGCATGGTCAACGCGCAGAATCGTATGGTCGGGATCCGTACGGACTTTCAGAAGCCGCTCGGGCGCAACATGAATTTGCGCGTCGGTGTAGACGGTTTGCTCGAGTCCTATCGCGCTACCAACGTGCCGTACGAAGATCCCGACGATCCAGAGGCTGGATTCGTGCAACGACTCTTTCCTCCGCGCAAGGACAGCGTTCTCGGCGCCTATGGTGAAATCGGGATCCAGGTACAGCCGCGGTTCTACGTCACGCCCGGGTTGCGCGTCGACTACTTCACTTCTGGCAATGCAACGGCTGTGGGAATCGACCCAAGATTGTCGGCCAAGCTCAAACTCTCGGACAAATTTGCGATTGTGCATGCCTATGGCATCGCGCACCAACCCCCTTCCTTCGTGCTGCCGATCCCCGGATTCGCGTTGGGTAGTCTGGCAAAGGGGCTCCAGACCTCCTACCAGACCAGTGCAGGGATCGAGTGGGGTCTGGCCAAGGGAACCGTGTTGACGTCGAGCTTGTTTCACAACATCTTCACCAACCTCACGGACGCGCTCAGCGTGCCCGAGGGCCTGGAGCAATCAGACGACGTGAATCAGCGTACGCGCGGTCGCTCGTACGGCTTCGAGCTGTTCTTGCATCGAAAACTCACCCAAAATCTCGGCGGATTCCTCTCGTACACGCTTTCGCGTTCGACGCGTCGTTTGGGCAACGACGAGTTTCCGGCCGCATTCGATCGCCGACACGTCTTGAATACTGCACTCGCTTACAACTTGGGACGCAATTGGCGAGCTGGAACCCGATTGACACTCTATACGGGGGCGCCCAAACAGGTGCAAACGAACCCTGTGCCCACCAATACCGAGGCGCCCACGGCGGTTACCCCGAACAACCCCCGCGTCTCCAATCCCCCGCGCGACCCGGCTTTCTACCGTATCGATGTGCGGCTCGAAAAGGAATGGCGTTACGGAAAAACCACGCATCTCTCGTTCGTTGCGGAGGTGCTCAATGTGACGGCGCACAAAGAGATCTACCAAGGAACCGAGATTGGCCCCATCTTCGTTCCCAGCCTCGGACTCGAAGGAGGATTCTAGGCGATGAGAGCTATCCATTACGTCACGGGGTTGGCGCTCACTGTCATTACCGGGGTCGGGTGTCTACCCGCTGATCTCCGTCCTGAACCTGGCAGAGTCGTGGTCGACGTCGATATGCCCGCGGCTCTACGGCAAGCGCAGACGGTTCCGAACCAGATCAATTTTTCGACCGGTGACGGTTGGACGGTGACGCTCGAGCGGTTTCTCGTCTCCATGGGCAACATGATGTTGCAGGGACCGTCTTGCACCGAGTACGCGTCTGCCTGGTATGGACGCGTGCTCGACGTAGCACAGCCGGGCCCACAGCGGCTCGGACAATTGTGGGGTCTCAACGGCTGTCGTTTGACGTACGAGGTGATGAGGCCGAGCGATAACGCCGTACTTGGTACAGGTGTCACCGAAGAGGATCGAACGTTCATGCGTAACGCCGTGGTGCCGTTCGCTAGCGACGGGAAGATCCTCTCAGACAACGGGATGGCGGTGTACCTGCGAGGCAGCGCCCAGAAGGATCAGATCCAGATCAGTTTTGATTGGGGTTTTTCGACGGGACGCCGCTTCAGGGAGTGCCAGCGGATCATCGATGGTCAGATTGAGGAACATTTGCCCTTGGTCGGTGGCGAAACGACCACCCTCACGATTGGGATCGAGCCACAGGAACTGTTCGCCATCGTAGATCCGATGCTCCTTCCGCAGCAGGTGTCGATTGAGTTCTTGATGCAGCGGATCGCGGATGCCGATCAGGTGCAAGGTAATCGTAATGGACGCGTGTCGATCGAGGAATTGCTCGTTCCGAAGATGACGCTTCGCGGTCGTGAGATGAGCGTTGCGGAAATCTTGAGAGTCGTCACCCTCCCAAGGATGTTCAAGTACGGCGACGCCGGCTCAGGATGTCGGCCCGAGTTTGCCGATGACGACGATCGATAGGGCGCGGCGGTATTTAGGAGCTTCAGCTTCGCGGGGCGGTCGCTCAGGGGCGCGCACGAGGCCGCGTGTGACCGGAGCGGTTCGCCGTGGCGCGGGTCGCGCTCGACGCATGGGCGCGCAATTCCGCGAAATACTGCTCTACCTCGCCCACGAACGCGCCGTAGGCACCCACGAGCGGCTTGTCTCGATGGCGGATGAAGTAGAGGCTGGCCTGAAGCGGCTCGTGCCATCGCAGCTTTGTCAGTCGGCGCAAGGCAAGCTCTTGCTTCACGGTCCGCTCGGGAAGAAGCGCCACACCGAGCCCAGCGCCGAGACACCGAAGAACCGAAGTGACGCTGTTTAGCTCGATCACGGCCGCCGGTTGCACGTGCGCTTCCATGAGCTCTTGCTGGAGCTTCATACGGTAGGCGCAATCGTGTTTGGGCAAGAGCAACGTATTGCCCGCCAAGTCGTGTAGCGTGAGGTTCGAGCCCTTCGCTAGCTCCAACTGTGGGCTGGCGACGAATGCCATCGGTTCGACCAATACCTCCGTGTTGGAGAGATCATTGAACTCGAGGGGCATGTCCAACAGAAATCCCGCTTCAATTTCGCCCGTCCGCAACTCTTCGGGCAGGTGGAAGTAGCCGCAGTCCGAGATGTCGAACCCCACGTGCGGGTATTTGGCACAGAAGCGCTGCAGGATCGTGGGTAGGTGCAGATCGGCAACGCTTTGTGGGACGCGCAGGCTGATGAGTCCAACCGTTGCGCCGACCTCGCTGACCGCCGCCCGGATGTCGTGCTCATAGCTAAGCAGACGCCGGGCGTGATGTTGGAGCGCCTCGCCAGCGGCCGTGAGTGCGACGCGCCGACCAAGGCGCTCGAAGAGCACGGTGCCGAGATCCTCTTCGAGTGACTTGATCTGTGCCGACACCGTTGATTGCGTAAAGTGGAGGACCTTCGCGGCGCGATTGAAGCTCATGAAAGACGCGACCAAGTCGAAGGTCTTGATAAGTCGAAAATCCATCGCGTGAACCTATCGAAATCTCCGATGCGTTCAAGCAAAGACAATCGTTGGACGTAGACAGGGGTTCCTCTAGCCTTGGTCCACGATGGACAAGGACAACAGTTTTCACGAGAATACCGTTGGCGCGATTCCCAGACGGCCGTTTGGGCGTACGGGCATCGAAATATCGAAGCTCTGCCTGGGCGGCTCCTCCGTTGTTGGGCCGAATTGCCAACTGTTACTGGACGAAGCGCTGAGGTACGGGATTGACTGTTGGGAGTTCAATCCCTTCTGCGGGAGGGCGTTTGGTGACTATTTCGTCGGGCATCCGAATGTGCGCGAGAGAGTCTTCCTGACGGCAAAGGCTAGGTCGCCAGCACCGGCGATTTTGCAGCAAGATCTGGAGAAGGCGCTCGCCGATAACGAGACGCGCCAGATCGACTTCTACGCCATCCACGGAGTGGAGGATGCGTCAGTGCTGACCAACGAGGTACGGGCCTGGGCCGAAAGAGCGAAAGCGGAGGGCAGAATCAGGTTCTTTGGGTTCTGCACGCACAAGAAGATGGACAGCTGCCTTTCCCAGGCTGCGGGCCTTGGGTGGATCGACGGGATCCAAACCTTCTACAACTACCGGATGCAGTCGATCGAAGGCATGGGAGAAGCACTCCGACGATGTCATGAGTGCGGAATTGGGATACTCGCGGTCAAATCGATGGGACTATGTGTCGAGAATGAGACCGAACTATGGGATCTGTCCTTGACGAAGGACCGGTTGGAGGCCCTTCTTGTCGGGCACGCTTTGACGTTTGAACAAGCGAAACTGAAAGCCATTTGGCAGAATGCGCACGTGACCTCCGTGTGTTCGCTGATGCCCAGCGTGCCGATTCTGCGGTCAAACGCCTTGGCGGCGATGGACGAGCGCGCGTTGGACCCCGACGTGGTTCAGCTTCTGGCGACCTACGCCCAGGGCACGGGGCAATACTTCTGCAGACGTTGTGGCGTCTGCGATGCTGCGACGCGCCAGCGCATTCCAATCTTCAACGTGATGGAGAGCCTGATGTATGCTCGCGCCTATGGGGCGCACGAGCTCGCGGCTAAGCTCTTTTCTCAGATCCCTGCGGAGCTGCGCAATCAGATGTGCGAGAGCGACTATGAAACGGCCGAAGCGCATTGTCCGCAGCAAATGCCGATAGGTCGGTTGATGAGAGAGGCGTATCGAGAGTTGAACGGCTGACGATCGCGGACTCCGGAGGGGACTCATGCGTGCGGGCAGACCATTGCCGGCCGTGGTCCGGTCCCCGGCCGCGCCAGATCAAGGACAACCAGATGCTCCCGCAAGAGAGGGCCACCAAACAGCTCGATCGACTGCGTCTGGGGATCCGGCCATCCCCGTGGCGGTAGGTCACTTGATCGCCGGGCGGTTGGTGGAAGCAGAGCAGGCATATCGGGAACTCGCCGAACGGCATCAAGCACAACCCGCTTTTTGCGGTTAGTCGTCGTAGTCCGCACGGCCAACGCTCTCAGTCTGCCCGTTGACATTGCTGGAAAGACCATGGGTGCAACCGATTCCAACGGCATTGCCCACTTTCGGCTCCAGTTGGGGCGTGAGGTCAAGCGACTGAGTGTAACGATTGGCACGGTGTCGCTACCTCTCCTGCGACCGCAGAATTCGTCGCGGATCTTCGAACTTTCGGGGCAAGACTCCATTTTGATCGTCGAGCACTCCTTTTCGGTGGAGCGGAAGTCTCCGACGAAGAAGAGCCACTCCCCTTCGGCGAAGAAAAATGACCGCGCCGTGCCGTATCGCATCGGGACGTAACACCCAATGCTTGGCGGGAGTGTTGACCAACCCCGCATTTCGATGTCGTAATGCCCCAATCGAATGCGTTAGTCCGATTAGCTGGACATTTATTGAGGCGAAGAGTCATCAACACTGGCAACGTTCAATCGCGATTGTCACTGTTCGTTCGGCCAACCCCAAAATCGAACCTTTTTCTCTCCGAGAAAGTCCAAAACCG
>JBLNFG010001282.1:0-2739 GCA_050263495.1 Myxococcales bacterium
TCGATCGACTGGACGTCGCTTGTCAGCTAGACAACGGCATACAGCTCGAATTGGGACTGGTTGAGTTGCGCCGTTATGCCGCCTATCACTTCGCGTGTGAGGAGTCGCTCATGGACGGCTATGGGTTCGCCGGAGAAGCTCATCGCGCCGCTCATCGGACGATCATTGCCCGCTTGGACGAGATTCTCGCTGATCCATCCACGGATCATTCTAAAATCTGTCTGTTCGTGTTTGAGTGGCTCACGGCCCACATTCAACGCGACGACTTCGAGCTGGCCCGACACGTTCTGAGTCGTCGCAAGAAGGTACTCCGGGCTATGGACGACCTGTCGGAAGTCGGAACTGCTAAGACTCGGCTGCGGCTCCGGCTGCATGAGCCAGCAGCGGTATGGCCCGAGGAAACCACGGAGGCGTAGTGCTCAATTCTCGTTCGTCGGAGGTCCGAAGCTAACGTCAGCCGACCATCAACGGCCTCGAATTGCCGGAGAGACGATCGATTGCTGCGAGCACCGCGGCCTTGATTACGTCGCGTCGGCGATGCGATATCACTTCCCCCGCACTCCCCACGATTTCGAACTGACCACTGGTGCGCCCCTCGCGAACGCGGATCCTAGAACCGACGATCTCGACGCGCTCCGAGAACAGCGCTTGGCACAAACCAAGCAAGAGACCGTTGCGGTCGTCCGTCTCGACTTGCAGTGTTATGAGGTCACCCTCTCCGTTGTCGAAGAATTGCACCACAGTTCCAGTAGGTGCCGGGTACTGCGAAGCATTGCCATAAGGCAATTCGTCCTGTGCGGGGTGGACCAGCAAATTCGCGAGCGTCCTGCGTAGGTGGTGGACCTCCGCAGGCTCTAGCGGATCGGTGCGGTGTCTTGCTTGCCGTCGTACCCAAAATAGATCCAGCGCTTCGTCGGGCTGCCCTATCACTTGGCGTGTAAATACCTCCGCGCCAACGATGTCCAAATCGCACGCAACGAAGCCGCGGCTAAGTGTTGCCAATAGGCCAGGACGATCGACTGCCACCACACAGAGCGCAGTGCCTGCCCGCGCTCTTGAGCCGAAGGTGCCGACGTTCACCGGTCGCTCCCTTCGCCCTAGGCAGATTTTGGCATGCTGCTCGATGGCGGGGGAATCAAAAGCTTGGGCGTAACGAGTTGGCATTGAGTTCACAAACTCGGCAAGTTGCGTCCGATCGGTCATGGTACCCCGAGTTTTCGGTAGGTTGAATTTCTGCATCATGTTCGATGTGTTGCGTGTCCACGCGCCACTGTCGCAGTCTAGAGCCACGCATAGAAGTTCCACAGTGCCGGAGCCGCGAATGCGCTCGCGTGAGCTGGCGACATGCTCCGTTAACACGCTCGACATGTGCGGGCCGAGAGGTGCTCCCATGCTGGCTCGCATTCGACGAAGACATGACCAAAGCTCGGATGCGTTGATTCGCACGTCCGCGGCGCAGTTCTCCACCGCCGTCTGAGGTGTCACGGCGATTCGTCGAGCCGGAGGTGCCCGGCACACTTCTAGTAAGCGCTCCCAATATGTCAGCAGTGTTTCTGGCTCAACGAGCGCTGTGACATTGTTATCGCTCGGCATCTGTAACTCACCCACTAACCACGAATGATGAAGGCAGAACATCGCTTTAGGCGCTAAGCTGCCGCCATGCCACCATCCAATGCGTCGGTTTATCGTTGCGGGGTTGTCCTTGTCGGCCAAGCCTCTACGCAAGACCTTGAAGACTGTGCCTCGATCGCAGTTGAAGCGTTGGTCGCTGCGGGGCATCAGGTGTCAAGGGAACGTTGGGTCTCGAATGATCTTTCCGATATCCGCTACTCACTTCGCGAGCTCGTCGATGGTAGTGCATTTGACGTCGTGTTGGGGATTGGCGGCACCGGGATTGAGGCCGACGACGTAGCTCCCGAGGCACTGGCGCCATTGGTTTCGAAACCGATGCCCGGGTTTGGTGAGCTGTTCCGCAGGTTGGCATTTCACGAGTTCGGGATTGCCGCCCTGCAATCACGTGCTCAAGCGGCAGTCTGCTGCTCAACTCTGGTGTACCTGGTTCCGAGCGATCCAGCAGCCGTGAAGCTTGCTCTGCGCCACATCATCGTTCCCCAACTCGGATCCGTCAGTTCACCGGCGCTACTACGTTCAATCCAGCCGGCGCTGTTGCCTTCAGCAGCCGAATGAGTACCCGTCCAGACGGTTATCGCTAGAAGACCACCTCCCTCCCTGCGCGTTCTGTGCTCTGCGACAACCCCGGCTGGTGGGCGATCTGGACGAGCGGCATTTTGCACGAGCGACAGATTGTAGCTCTCAGATGACAATCCGCTGGATAACCTCACGTGCGCCGCGTGCACGAGCGGACAATCGAAGCTGGCGCCTGGGCGCTATTCGCAACTGCAGCCGGTACGGCGACAAGAGTTTTCACATCCGGTGACTTGTGGGCGCGCCACTCCTTCACAGGTCGCTTTGCACTGGTCGGCACCACAAGCCAAGGTGGTGGTCGCATCACAAGCTCGGTTGGCAGCTCCGCAGTTTAGCGCGCAGGCACCGCCTTCACAGTCGATACGCAGCGCTCCGCACGATTGAACCCCCTCGCACTGCACGTTGCAAGGACGGCCTGCGGCGCACGTGACATGTAGGTTGCTGCAGGATTTTAGTCCGCTGCACAACAGCCTACAGGGCATGCCGGGGGGGCACGCTAAAGAGACGTTCGAGCAGTCGTCCTTTGCGCTACAG
>JBLNFG010001283.1:0-4152 GCA_050263495.1 Myxococcales bacterium
AAATCGTGACGCGGCACATCTTGGTGACCAACCACGACATCCTGGGCAACACCATCGGGTCGCTCATGTTGTTCGAGCGCTTTGGCGTTACCGTCGCGCGCGTTACCCGTGGCGAATTCAAGTTCACTGGGACGCGCAATATCCGATTGATGCTCGCGGACAAGCTGTTTGTCGTCGGGCCCGAAGCTGGAATCGAGCAGGCGGCAAGGGTGCTTGGAAACTCCTTGAAGGCGCTCGATCACCCTCAGGTGCTACCCGCCTTCGTTGGAATTGGCCTTGGGATCCTGCTCGGCTCAATCCCCATCACTATTCCTGGTACGCCGGTCCCACTCAAGCTGGGGATCGCTGGCGGTCCGCTCGTGGTTGCGTTGGTCCTCGCGCGGCTACGTCGGATCGGTCCGCTGAACTTCTACATGGCAGCCGGTGCCAATCTGATGGTGCGAGAACTCGGGATTGTACTGTTTCTCACCTGCGTCGGGTTGAAGGCAGGCGGCTCGTTCGTTGAAGTCATCACGCACGGGCCAGGCCTAACCTGGATGGCGATCGGGGCAGCGATCACTATCATGCCAATCGCCGTAGTGGCGTTGTTTGCCCGGCGCTGGCTCAAGTTGAATTACATGGCACTCTGCGGATTGCTTGCGGGTGCAATGACCGATCCACCGGCTCTGGCATTTGCCAACACTCTCGCAACCTCCGATGGCCCAGCGGTAGCGTACGCCACTGTCTATCCTATGACGATGCTCTTACGCGTCGTAACGGCGCAGCTGATGGCCATCTGGATGTTCGCTTAGCTCGCATCTTCACCTGTAGCTGATTCGGGTCCCGCGCTGTGAAACCGATAGACGGTCATTGAGAGTCCCTGCGCGGCTTCTCAGAGTGGCGGTTTGACTGCGTGCGCTTCGCGCAGTCGCCGCAGTTCGGCTCGCGCCGCGGCGAGATCGGAGGCGTCCGGAAACAGGACGTTCCATTCATCGAGTACGGCCTGCGCTTCAACGAAGTCGTGAACAGCCAAGAGGGCCACAAGGTACGCTCTGCGCGCGCTTTCCATCCCCGGCCGTGCAAGGGCATAGCGCCGCAAATACGGGATGGCTTCGTCGGCTCGACCATGGATCACCAACCAAGTGCCGACGCACAGATGTGCCTTCTCCGACTCCGGCCGCGCGCGAGCGTACGCGACGCAATGCGGATATGCTTGATCGATGTCATTGCGGGTGAAGTACAGCATCCCCGCGGCGAGCCGAGACTCTGGATCGAGCGGACGATCGGCAATCATCGCCAGCTGCAGCGTGGTTTCGTCTCGCCAGCTTGCATCGCGCGACCACGTGAGCGGCATCATCGCGAGTGTTAGGGCTGGTACTGCCCAACGCTGCACGACCCGCAATAGCGGAGAAGGTTCCGGAATTCCGGGCCAGCTCGCAATCCCCGCCGACGCGCCAATCAGGACGCCCGCTAGCATCCCATACGCATACCGATCGGAGATGTGACCGAACATCACGAGAACTCCAGCGTGTAAAGACGCACTGAGTCCGATGAGCGAGGCGCCAGCCAGCGCGACACCGAACAAGTCGCGCCTTGTACGTTGCACCGCGTTGGCAAAGGCGGCGAGAACCACACCTGCAACACCGATGACGAGTACTGACCAGCCAAGTGTGGGCGACCTAACAGTGACATCGACAGCCAAGTCGTTGGGGAGAAGCACGTCCTCCACCAGCCGAGACATCACGCCGGCGCACGAACGAATCATGACCCCAACGTTGTGTGTTGGCGCGGACAGCGCGGTGAGTCCGAGCCACGACCGAAGACCCATTAATGCCAACGTGGCTCCTGCACCCGCAACCAACGTCAGACCAAACCTTCGCTTCACGTTCGACCAGCGCTGGTTCAACGCAAGGCATGCGAGTGGCACAAACGTGAAGGCGAAGAACTCGTGGAAGAGTGCACCGAGGAGGCTTGCACCTGCACCCAGTGCCACCACTGCAGGCGTCGAACGCAACCTGCCATACATCCAGGCTGACGCGAGCAACACGACCCACCCCGCGAGATCCTGGCGGCCGCCGAGATACGCAACGATCTCCGAGGTGACCGGATGCACAGCAAGGACGAGGGCCGTTGGAAACGCGACCGAACGGCGAATCCCATTCGCACCTAGCGCGCGGTAGAACAGCACCGAGACTAGCGCGTGCAGCCCCAAATTGAGCCCGTGTTGCCCCACCGGGCTGGCTCCAACCACTCGAAAGCTGAGCCAGTTCAGCAACCCCGTAAGCGGTCGATAATACGGAACCACGCGGGGTTCCGCGCTCGCTATGAACAGCTCGTGACGGAGCAAGGTGGGCAGCCCAGACAGACTGCGAACGTAAGGGTTCTCGATGATCAGAGCCCGATCATCGAGCACGAACCCAGCACGCAAAGCGGGAAGGTGCGCGAACACGGCCGCCAGCGCCAATACCGACGAAGGGAACCAATGCTTGGTACGCTCCGCCGGTACAGGATCCGGCGCCGGGTTTGTGTTTTCTGTCACGCGACCGCAACAGCCTAGAAGCGTCGCTGTCCTCAAGAAAGCAAAAAGTGTTTGCGAGCGCGTTCAGCGCCCGGGACCCGGGCCGTAGTAGCGCTTGAGCCGAGATGTTTAGGGCCCGTCGCTGTCGCCGGAGGCTTCTTGATCCATCCTGGAATCGAGGTCTGACGCGTCATCGCAGAACCTTGACGCACGTACGTATCGCCGGCGGCGCTCGAACACCCGTGCGTTACCGATTGAAGCTCCAGATGTCGTAGTTCGAGGAGATGCAACGCAGGCCCACGCAAGCACTCCCACCCATCTTCATGCAGTATTGCCCGGCCATTTTGAACACTCGATCGGCTTGCACGAACGCGGCCTTACCGAAATCTGTCGTCCAGGGAGAAAATCGAGCGATTTGGATTCCCACTACATTGTCCCGGACATCGAACAGTCCACCGCCGCTTGAGCCGCGCTTCGTTGGAATCTCAGCGACCAGAACCCGCGTCGACCCGCCCTGGACCCAGTCGAGCGGTATGGGATCGCGCGAAAGGCGTCCGTACGCGAGCTTCCAGTGTTCCCCGCCCGGATGGCTCACCGTGTACACCGGATCTTGTGCTCGGGGATCGTCACACGAGAGAGCTCCATACTTTGGCTGCGAACTGTGCAAATCGAGCAAAGCTACCAGATCGATTTCGCTGGATGCCACCACCGTCGCATCTGCGTCCTCCCCCAACGAGCTTGTGTAACGAATATGACAGCCCTGCAGCGGTGATGCGCCGAGCGGATGTTGGGCATCGCACAACGCTCGAACGCAGTGGAGGGCGGTTACGGCAAGGCGTGAAGCGATCGACACCGCAGCACAGAAGGCTCCGGACTCTCCCATGACTCGCAGCGTCTCCTGCCGTCCGTCCATTGGAATGGTTTCTCCGAGCGGCATGGGCTCTAGCGGCGTCAATGCCGCTCCCGTCGAGACGACCGCTGACTTCCCGCGCTTCGCAGCTTTGTCGGACTCTTTGGATCGCTTGCGCGCCGCGCGATCCGGAGTATTTTCGGCAGCTCGCTCGACCAAGTTCCAGATCTGACGCTCTGAGTCGTTCAGCAGGTCGTCTCCGCTCTGACCGGCAACGGGCGACTTCGCTCGCGTCGCAGAGTGCAGCACCGCACCCGACGCCCGCATCCCTGAGTAATGCACCGCGACCGTACCACCTGCCCCTGGCGCAGCGCCAGAACAGCCAAATGAGGCCAAGTAGCACACCACCCACGCAACACGGAATCCTGACGGCTTCGTAGCAGACCCACGGTCAGTTACCTCGTTGCCGGATGTTGTCGGTACGTCACTAACTTGGTTCGCTTGCATACATTGACCCCACGGGCATTTACGTAGATCGGATCCGTCGCGGTACTAGGCCGCCTGCGTCACATTGCCTGCTCATCGCGCAACGGAGTTGTGAAGCAGCTCCGAACTTGTTTCTGTTGCTGATACGTCGACCGCGAAGATAAGTTTAATTGTGGCGAAAGAAACTCGTGTTTTTGTGCTCACTCAGCAGCAGCGACTGACCATTGTTTCGATTCTAGTTCGTGCACGTTCATTCAAAGCCAGCACGCACGCCAATACATTCAAAGTCTTCCGAATGGCGGCGCGCGTGTAAGCCACG
>JBLNFG010001284.1:0-2554 GCA_050263495.1 Myxococcales bacterium
GAAGTGCTAATAAGAGGCCCAAGCTTACCGGGCTAAGTCATGAATCGATTCAGCCCTGGCCGCGGAGCTGGCACGTCCATGGAACGACCAGTGGGCCCACGGTCAACCCTCGTCGCGCGACTGCGACTGGCGGGAGGTCGCGGAAGCTGGAGCTTGGCCCCGTTTGAGCGCCGAATTGTTGCTCGACGAAGAGCCGTGGCGTATCGACAGCCATTGCCCTTAGAGGCGTTCCCGCGGCCCCCCGAGGAACGATTCGAGCACTATGCCAAGACACGCAAGCACGGAACGAAGAACGCGCGAGACGAACATCCGGGTAGAGCTCGATCTGGACGGATCGGGAAAGAGCCAAATCAAGACACCTCTCGGCTTCTTGTCCCACATGGTCGATCAGATCGCGCGGCACGGATTGATCGATCTGACGGTTCTGGCCGAAGGCGACGTCGAAGTGGACGGGCACCACACCACCGAAGACCTCGGAATCGTCTTCGGAACCGCGCTCCGAGAGGCGGTCGGTGACGCACAGGGAATCGAACGCTACGGAACCGCGACAATTCCTATGGACGAGGCGCGCGTCCAAGTGACGCTTGACCTCTCAGGCCGTGCCTACTTCGTGTGGCAGGTGCCAATGCCGAAAGCTAAGATCGGCGACTTCGACACGGAATTGGCAGAGGTATTCTTTGAGGCCGTAGCCCGCTCAGCACGCATGAATCTACACGTCACGCTGCAGACCGGCGAGAACCTGCACCACATCGTGGAAGGTTGCTTCAAAGCGTTTGCTCGTGCGCTGAGGCAAGCAATTACGCTCAATCCCCGCGTTGTGGGTGTTGCCTCGACAAAAGGGACCCTCAGTTAGAAGAGGGTGTCGACTCGCTGCGAAAAGTGAGTGAGAATCGGGCTGTCTTTCTGGCGGGCGCCCCTCGACTCCAACGGTAAACAGCTTAGTCGCGGGCGGCACTCGATCCGAGGGCATCGCCCGATGAACCATAACGATCTTAGGCGCCAGTCGTCCCCCCCTAGCCCCCTCACGACCGGTAGGCATTCGCTCCACGACATGCCCTTCGCCGAGGAAGCCGAGCCCCCAAGCGGTGCCCTTTCAGGCGAAGAGTTTCTTTACCACCTGTCCCGTGGAAGTGAATTGCTCAAGGAAAGCCAGGTCCAAGCAGCAAAGGAGGAATTGGAGATTGCGCTTCGGCTGCAGCCCATGGATCTGCGCGGACAGGGGCTGCTCGGGGTAGTCTACTTCCGACTTGGATTGTATCCGCGTGCCATCGATATCTATCGCCAGATTGTGGCGGCTTTTTCCAACGAGGTAACGCCCAAGGTCAATCTCGCACTTTGCTACGTGAAGACCGGACAGCACCAGTCCGCTCGTGAGTTGCTCGAAGACGTCGTCCAATCGGATCCCAATCATCAGCGGGCTTGGGCTTACCTTGGGCTTGTCTTCCAATTCCTCCACGATTTTGCCAAAGCTGAGGCTGCATTCGAGCGAGCAGGTCAACATGGAATGGCCGCCCGTATGCGCTCGATGGCAGCCGAAGCCGACACGCTCGCCAACGACCACCCTGTTCCGGAGATGCGCTGGGAAATCCGCGCCGCCGCTCACGACGCCTTCGGAGAGATCGAGACGAGTGCAGCGCCGTTTCGCGTCGACGAGTCAGCCCCGCGTGACCAGCACTCCCACGGGCGCTGGTGCGCGACGGAACCTGGCGAAGAATTGGTACCGTTGCTCGATCGCTATCCCCGTCGTCGATCGTCGCCGCCACCTGAAGCAGCACCGCACGCAAGGCCTGATTCCGCGAATGCAGCGATCGAGCGCAGGGCAACTCCCTCGTCGTGGCGGGGGGAGCTTAGTGCACGTGCACCTGAAGAGGTCACCTTGAGGGACTGGGTGGACCAGCGCGCACCGAGTACGCGTGGCGGGCAATTCGCGGGAGTCGATGCTCGAACCGTCTTGATCGATTTGGCGACGCCGTTCGCCGTACGAGCGACGGCTGTGGTGATGCTCTCACCGAGCGAACTCGCGAAACACGAGCTTCGCATGACTCGCCGGACCCGAACGGAGGAGCCTGGGGACCCCCTGGGCGGTGGCCAAGCGCCGATCATCGGCTTGAAGGGACCGGGCCGTTTGATCGCGCGCGCCGAGCGAGGTGTCATCGAACTGTTCCAGTTGGATGACGAATCCATCGCCGTGCGCCACGCCGAACTATTCGGTATGAGCCTCGAACTCGATTATGAGTTGGTTCGAATCAAACTTGGCTCTGAAAGCCTAGAGGTGGTCCAACTTCGTGGTCGCGGTACCGTCGTCCTGAACCTGCCCGCAGCAGCAAAGACGATCGATGTCGGTGCTGGAGGGCTGCTGGTTCGCGCCACCGAACTCGTGGGTTGGACCTCCCGCGTCCTACCAAGCGCCGTTGATCCGGCCGAGGCACCTGGGAGAGCACGTGGCTTCGTCGCATTACATGGAGAGGGAGCGGCCATCCTCGTCTAGAGCTGCTTTCACTGGGGTCGACCGAGAAGGCAACGGCCGGTCCAGCAATCCGCAGCAGCAGACCAG
>JBLNFG010001285.1:0-8035 GCA_050263495.1 Myxococcales bacterium
GAGATAGAGCTCGAGATCATCACGAAATACTTGCATCATCTCGAGAAGCACAACTATCAGGCGATTGCCCGCGAATTGCACATCGACATCGAAGATGTGTATGAAGCTGCCAAGGAAATCCAGAAGCTCGAGAGCCGCCCTGCTCGTGATTTTACCGATCAAGATGATCGTAGTATTGGCATTACCCCTGACGTCTATGTGATCAAAGACGGAGAGAACTGGGTCGTGCTCGATAACGATCGCGGGATGCAAAAGCTTTTCATCAATGAGGGTCTCACGAAGAGGCTGCTGCAAGATCCCGCTGCGCGAGAATTCGTCGGAGAAAAGCTACGAAACGCGCAATGGCTAATTCGTGCTATCGAGCAACGCCGCAAGACGATCATTCGAGTGGCCGAATGCATTGTTCACATGCAGAGGGACTTCTTTGAGCATGGAGTCGCTCACTTGCGGCCGATGATTCTGAGAGACGTCGCACGGGAGCTCGACATGCACGAGTCGACCATCTCGCGCGTCACCACCAACAAGTACATGCACACACCACAGGGGTTGTTCGAGCTGAAATACTTTTTCAATTCGAGCATCCGACGTGTGGCCAATGAAGACATTGCAAGTGAGAGCGTCAAGCAGGCGATCAAGAAGCTTATCGACGAAGAGGACAAGCTCGAACCCCTGAGCGACCAAATTATTGTGGAAATGCTCGAGAAACGTGAGGGGATTCGAATCGCTCGCCGTACCGTTGCCAAGTATCGAGAGATGCTTGGAATCCTCGCATCTTCTAAACGAAAGAGACCGTTCTAACCCGACCGTGACCTGGTTCCGTCAAGCCCAAGGTTCATCGAAACACGCTCGCCACCGCAAGCGTGCGCGGGGACTGGCTTGGCACTCAGCAGCGGTTTGTAGGGGTCCAAGGGATTTTGCGCGCAACTGCACAGAAGACCACTCTCGATCGAGTGGCATTGAGGAGGTTCGATGAACATCAGCATCACGTTCCGCCAGATGGAAACTAGCGATGCGATCAAGAAGTATGTACAGACGAAGGTATCGCGGCTGCAAAAGCTCCTCCAGCAGCCGATGACGGCCAAAGTAACCCTATCCGTACAGAAACAGTTGCACGTTGCCGAGGTCCAGATCTCGAGTGGCCGCAAGCGCAGCGAGGCCCGAGAGACAAGCGAAGAGATGTACGCGTCGATCGACAAGGTGGTCGACAAGCTAGAACGGCAGATTAGCGCCACCAAGGGTGAACAGGTTAGCAAGAAGCGCCGAAGCAAAGCCACGGTTCGCCAAGGCGAGACCGGCAGCGCGGCGGCTGTAGCAAAAGCTGTAGCGCCCCTACGAAAGAAGACTGCCACCAAAAAGGCCAAGGTTGCACGTCCACTTGCCAGGTAATCTTTGCTGGGGCCTGGGCAATACCAGGCCCCAGAGCTCCTTGATCATTCATGCGACTCATCGACATACTCACCGAACAGCGGATCCTGGTGGATGGAAATGGAGCGTCGGTTCCTGACAAGGAAGCGTCCTTAGCTCAGATGGGGAGGCTTATCTCATCGGCTGGTGGGATAGACGCAGCCTCGGTTTACCGACTGTTGATGGAGCGCGAGCAACTGCAGAGCACGGGAATCGGCGACGGCGTGGCGATTCCCCATGCATCGACCGATAAAGCAACGGTACAAGTCGCAGGTTTGATTATCTGCCCTTCCGGACTCGAATTCGCGTCCATCGACGGACAGCCGGTGCACATTCTCTTCGGTGTATTGTGTTCGCGTCGCGCAACCGGTGAGCACCTCAAGACGCTCGCGCGCATTTCACGGCTGCTGCGCGACGCCTCCAACCGCTCCAGACTGATCGCTTCCAATAGCGCAGCTGAAGCATACGCATTGATTCAAACCCAAGATGCTGCATTCTGAGTTTCTCTGATGGCGGTTTACGATCCACCACTTCTAGGTGCCAGAACGATTTCCACGGCCGAGTTGCTCGCGGATGCTGGACTGCAGCTGCATTGCAGGCTTTTGGCAGGCGCGAGCGGGCTCGACCGGGTGATCACTCATCCCCGCATTCAGAAGTCGGGGCTTGCAATGGTTGGCCATTTGCACGGAATCGTGCCCACCCGGATCCAAATCCTCGGCGAAACTGAGCTAAGCTATGCAGATCGTCTCAGTCCCGAGCAACAAGCCGACGCTGCGCAGCATCTATTCTCGGTCCGCCTGGCCTGCGTAATTGTTACGCGCGGAACTGAGCCGCCCTCCGCCTTTATCGATGAGGCAGAACGAACCAGTACTCCCCTGGTTGCCTGCGACGAGCGGTCTTCGACGGCGATTACGTCGATTCACACCCTCTTGGATGAACGCCTCGCGCCGCGTACGCGCGTGCACGGCGTGCTCATTGATGTCTTCGAAGTTGGCGTGCTCCTGCTGGGCAAGAGCGGAATTGGCAAGAGCGAGTGCGCCATGGACTTGGTGATGCGCGGGCACCGCTTGGTCGCTGACGATGTTATTGAGTGCGATTACAAACCGCCAGGTCTCGTCTTTGGACAACCAGCGGAGCTATTGCGGCACCACATCGAAGTCCGCGGGCTCGGTATCCTAAATGTGAAGGACATCTTTGGAGTCACGGCGGTAAGGGAGCGCAAGCGCATCGACTTGGTTGTCCAGCTCGAGCTTTGGCAGCAAGACGCAACCTATGACCGTATCGGCTCAGACGACAGATTCACTGAGATCCTTGGGGTGCCCGTCCGAGAGGTGCGCCTTCCGGTGCGTCCGGGACGAAACATGAGTTCGATCATAGAGATTGCTGCGCGAATCGAGCTCCTTAGACAGGCCGGCCATTACCCAGCGCGAGAGTTCATCGCCCAGATAGACAGCAATCTGGTGGGGTCGGTTGCTGACCCCACATCGCCATTGCAGCCATCATTCCCGCCCAGTCAGCGTTTCCGCTCCGAACCAGTCTATGAAAGCTCGTCTCCCCCCGCAGTTGAGCTGCGAGGCATGATCCAACCACGAACGAAGCCAGAGGCAAAGTGAACGAGTGCGGGCCTCCAAGTGAGTCTTCGAGACTTCTGGTTTTCGTCACCGGTCTGAGTGGAGCTGGCCGTTCGACGGCTGTCGCAGCGCTCGAAGACCTGGGCTTCTTCTGCGTCGACAATCTGCCGGGACCGGTGGTTAAAGCGACACTCGAAACCCTGGCCGAGCATGGCGTGTCGCGAACAGCTCTGGGGCTCGATGTCCGTGTTGGTGCGTTCTTCGATCAAGCCGCTGACGTCGTAGATAGCGTCTGTGACGTACCAAACCTCAAGGTCGAAGTGCTGTTCTTAGACGCTTCCGACGAGACGCTTCTTCGTCGATTTTCCAGCACTCGTCGACCCCACCCACTGAGCATGCGGGGAGCACCCTGGCCGCAGGTCGAGGCTCCGGCAGTGTTGGACGGCATCCGTTTCGAGCGGAATCGTTTGGCGAGCCTGCGTGATCGTTCCACGACCATCATCGACACCACCTCGATGACAGTGCACGAGCTGCGGCGACGGATCGTCGAGCTATATGGCCCAGGCGCGGGAGGGCGGCGCAGGATGCGCATTCGAATGGTGTCCTTCGGATTCAAGTATGGTAGCCCGATCGACGCAGACCTCGTGTTCGACGCCAGGTTTCTAAAGAATCCCTACTTCGTGGATGAATTGCGGGCAAAAACTGGCCAGGATTCGGCAGTGAGTGCCTACGTGCTCGACAACGACGACGGTCGCGCTTACCTTGCCCTGGTCGAGTCGTTTTTGGAATTCTGCATTCCTCGCTTCGAAAATGAAGGAAGGAGCTATCTCACCGTGGCAGTCGGGTGCACGGGCGGGCAACATCGCTCAGTAGCCTTGGTCGAGACTATCGCAAACCACCTTCGTGCCAGGGGCTCGGGTTCCCTCCATGTTCTCCACCGTGATGCGGAACGCAATCGAGCTTCCGAACGACCAGCTATGCCGGTCGCGCCAGAGCTCGAGATTCGGAGCCTGCCATGAGCGTCGCTCGCGGTTCTTTCCTCGTGAGAAATAGGCTCGGGCTACACGCGCGGGCAGCAGCCAAACTCGTCAATGTTGCATCTAAGTATCCGTGCGAAATCTCTGTTAGCCGCGACGGTCAAGGCGCCAATGCTAAGAGCGTCATGGGAGTCCTGCTGTTGTGTGGAGCGCAAGGGACGTCCCTCGATGTGGAAGCAAGAGGAGACCAGGCCGCGGAGGCGGTGAGTGCCATTGGTGCATTGATCGATAGTCGCTTTGGGGAAGGGGAATAGCGGGTGGCCGACAGCGTCTCCAGCATGCGCACGGTCCCGCGTTTAGTCGTCGAACTAGACGGAATTGCAGGCTCACCTGGTCTTGCGATCGGTCCAGCGCTGGTGGTTGAGATTCACCGACCAGGCGTAGTCAAACGGCGCATCGTCAAGCACCAGGCCGCGGAAGAACTAGAGCGCTACCAACAAGCCATCCAACGGGCGGCGGTTGAATTGCAGGCCGTTGCTGCTCGAGCCACCGGCGGCCACATCGAGACTTCTGTCCTGCAAGCCTACGTGTTGATGGTGCAGGACCAAACCCTCAGAGAGAACGTCGAACGCAGGATCCTGCTCGATCTGGTGTGTGCGGAGTGGGCGCTCGACTTGGCAGTGGATGAGATTGCTTTGAATTTGGCTCGAGCGACCGATCCATACCTTTCCGAGCGCAGCCACGACGTGCACTTCGTCGGTGACCGCATTCTCTCGGTCCTCTCCGGGCAGCACAGCGTAGTCAATCTTCCCGACAATGGGCAGCCAGTCGTAATCGTCGCACACGATCTTTCTCCTGCTGCCACGGCGGAGTTGTCGCGTGAACGCGTGCTCGCGTTGGTGACTGAGGTTGGAACGCGAACCTCGCACACCGCGATCGTTGCTCGTGCTCTCGAGATTCCCGCAGTAGTCGGTGCAGTGGGTGCGGTCAGCCGCATCGGCAATGGCGACACCGTAATCGTAGATGGGCTGCGTGGGCGCGTCATCGTCTCGCCTGGCGAAGAGATGCTCGAGACATCACGCCGACGTGCCGAGCGGTATCGAGCTCTGACGAGTGAGCTGCGCGCGTTGCACGATCGACCAGCAACAACTCGTTGTGGCATTCACATTCACCTCCGCGCAAACATTGAGCTTCCCACAGAGGTGGATGGCGCTCTCGCCCACGGCGCCGAAGGGATTGGTCTTTATCGTACCGAGTTCCTTTACGTGGATCGCGCCGAGCCACCCAGCGAAGACGAGCAGTACGAGGTTTATCGACGTGTGGTGGAGACTGTCGCTCCACTGCCCGTTACCTTGCGGACCTTCGATATTGGTGGGGACAAGCTAGCACCATCAGTGCACGGTCCAGCAGGCCTCAATCCGGCACTGGGTGTACGCGCGATCCGCTTGGGATTAGCAATTCCTGAGTTACTGCTGAAGCAACTCCGCGCAATGGTGCGAGCCTCCGCGCATGGTCGCGTGCAGATTCTGATTCCGATGGTGGCGACAGTGGGTGAGTTTCGGGCTGTGCAGCGGCTCGTCTATCAGGCAATGGACGAAATCGACGCGCGTGGGCAGCCGAGAGCGGCGTTCATCCCCTGCGGCTGCATGATCGAGGTGCCATCGGCAGCAATGATGGCAGACGAGTTGGCCCGCGAAGCCGCGTTCTTGAGCATTGGCACGAACGACTTAGTTCAGTACACGCTTGCGGTGGATCGGGCGCGTCGTGAGCTTGTGGCACTGGCGTCCCCATTTGACCCGGCGGTGCTGCGACTTATTCGGCGGACAGCGCGCGCTGGCGAGCGGCACAATCGGCGGGTTGTGGCGTGCGGGGCTATGGCGAGCGACCCGCTCGGAGTTTTGCTTCTGCTCGGTATGGGCCTGCGGGAGCTCAGCATGGAGGGCGCGGCAATTCCGGAGCTCAAGGAAGCAATTAGTCGCGTGTCGATGGGGGAGCTGGAACAGCTGGCCGACGCAGCTCTCGCCTCGGCAACGGCCGAGGAAGTGGAGAGAATGGTGACTGAGGGCTATGCGCCATGTTTCGCGGACCTCCTGGATGGAACTCCGGCTTTTGAGCCTGATCCCAAGCGCAATCATTCTGATCTCCAGAGAGGTTGACCCTGGCCGCATGACGCGTATACTCCGCCGGCCGAAAAACCAAGGAACGACTGACAATGGATTACGATTTGGGAGCAAAGGCCGCCACGATCACTCAGCACCGCCTTCACGAGAAGGATACGGGATCTCCTGAAGTGCAGGTGGCGTTGCTAAGTCAGCGCATCGAGTCTTTGACTGAGCATTTCAAGACCCACAAGAAGGACTTCCACTCGCGCCGAGGCCTTCTGCGGATGGTAGGGCAGCGTCGCCGGTTGCTAGACTATCTGAAGGGTGAAAGCATCGAGCGTTATCGAAAGATCGTTTCTGCTTTGAATCTGCGTAAGTAACTGACGGGCTGATGGAACCGGTCTCATCGACCGTGGTGGGCTGATCGAGAGCTCGGGACGAAATCGCTGACATACAAAGGTATTCGCGAAGTACGACCGAAGTAGCGAGAGGCAAAACAGGTTGATGAGACAGCTTCTACGGCCCGTCTCTTGTCTTCTCGAGTGCGGCGCAAGGTCGCTTCAACTTCGATTGGCGCGCGCCACCCTGAAGGTAACGCGCGGCAACCGAGGCTGAAGACAATGCGCCCGTACTTGGCAATTTGCCGCGCGGGGCGGCAACCGTCATTCAAGGAGCGCATCAGCCATGTTTGTTCGTGAATCAGTCCTGATTTCGGGACGAGCCATGACGTTCGAGACCGGACGTATGGCAAAGCAGGCGCATGGATCTGTTCTCATCAGTTTTGGTGAGAGCGTGGTCCTCGTCACTGCCGTATCTACCAACGAGAGGCCGGGGATCGACTTTTTCCCACTCACCTGCGAATACGTCGAGAAGACGTATGCAGCCGGCAGAATTCCTGGGGGATTCTTCAAACGTGAAGGGCGCTTGCGCGATGCCGAGACGCTCACCTCTCGGATCATCGATCGACCGCTACGGCCGTTATTTCCAAAAGGCTACCGCAAAGACACGCAAGTTATCGCGACGGTGCTCTCCTCCGACAAGGAGACGCCCACCGATGTGCTCGCGCTCACGGCAGCCAGCGCGGCCGTCCACATCTCGGATATTCCGTGGGACGGTCCCGTGGTTGGCATTCGAGTCGCGCGAGTTGATCGCGAGTTAATCGCGTACCCGAATTTCGATCAGATTCGCCGCGCGGACGTCGACCTCGTGGTGGCAGTCAGCCGCGACGCGATCGTGATGGTCGAGGGCGGCGCCGATGAGGTTTCGGAAGTCGATCTTATTGACGCGTTGATGTTTGCGCATCGCGAGGCCAAGCCGATCCTCGATTTGATCGACAAATTGCGAGCTGCAATTGGGAAGCCAAAGCGACCCTTCGTTGCGCCGGAACTCGACGCTTCGATTAAGGCAAAGGTCTCCCAGCTCTCCGACGCCAAATTGCGTGAAGCCTCGGTGATTCGGGAGAAGAAGGCACGCTACGATGCTTATGCTGCCGCGGAGACTGAGCTGGTTGCGGCGCTCAAGCGAGACTTGGGTGAGGAAGCCTTTGCCGCGGCAGAGGATCTAGTACTCGAGGAGTTCGAGCACCGCAAAGCTGCCGTCGTCCGCGGCATGGTACTGGATGAGGGCAAGCGGATCGACGGTCGAGATACGAGAACCATTCGGCCTATTACGTGCGAGGTTGGCCTACTGCCACGCGTTCACGGTTCGGCTCTGTTCCAGCGCGGTGAGACGCAGGTGATCGGAACCACCACGCTCGGCACCTCCGGAGATGAGCAGAAGATCGATGCCTTGATCGGTGAGAGCTACAAGCAGTTCATGCTGCATTACAACTTCCCGCCGTTCTCGACCGGTGAAGTCAAGCCAATGCGTGGGCCTGGTCGTCGGGAGATTGGTCACGGTGCATTGGCAGAGCGCGCTTTGGCGCGCATGGTACCGATGCATGATCAGTTCCCGTACACGATTCGTGTCGTGAGCGAGGTAC
>JBLNFG010001286.1:0-7941 GCA_050263495.1 Myxococcales bacterium
CGAGTTCGATCAAGTGGACGAAGCGGAGTCGCTCCTTGTCGCGGCAGCTCCGATCGGCGAATCGCTGTTATTGCGGGAACAAGACCTAAGATCGAGGATCGCGGAAAAGCTCACCCCGGCACCGCGTACCAGGCTGCTGAAGAGCATTGAGGATAGCGACCAAAGCGACTCGTGAGGAGCAGTGGCAGGCGGCGGAGACGGCGCTCATTGCGGCCAAGGGCAATTGGACGTTGCGATACCGGAAGAACGCGTCGTGATTCACTCAGCACTTCGTCGAGCCTGGGATTGAAGCGCGTTTCTAGATCTGAGCTCGCGGTTCGGGAATTGAAGCGGATTTCCAGCTAAACGGGTCCAAGGTGAGGCTTTCTTGTCGATCGATGCGAGCGCAGGAGCGTAGTAGTGGGTGATTCACGTTGACTCCCGTAAGTCAACGATTCAGGTAATGGTCGACGAGGCCGAGCTCGGTCGTTTGCGGATGGGTCTTGATCCGTTGTCCGAACCAGGTAAGTTGACTCGTGGCAGACAGTCACCACAGTCCTGAACCACAGGCTCCTGCAAGGGCCAGATCAGAGGGGGAAGAAGGCCAATATGGCGCAATCGAAGTGTGCGCATTCGCGAAATCTCTTGGCTTTTGCCATACTCGGACTCGTAGGCTGCTCTGACGACACAGAAGCCGGGATAACGGAGGTGGCAAGGTCAAACAAACCAGCGCCGACCGCAGTCGATCCTTCGGAGCCGTTCTATGCAGCGGAGCATGTGGCGCAAGTTCAGATTGAGCTCTCGCCTGACGATTGGAAAGCCCTACGGCTTGAAGGGCGCAGCTTGATCGGCGAGTACACGGGCACTCAGAACACGTACGAATACACTGAATTCGAGGCGACCGCGATCGTGGACGGTGTTCGGTACGAGCGCGTCGCGGTACGCAAGAAGGGGTATACGGGCTCGCTCTCAGTTCCGCGGCCCTCCCTGAAGCTTCGATTGGATCGTCATCTGGAGCAGTCTCACTTGGGCCTGCGACAGCTGACTCTGAACAACAATCGTCAGGACCCTTCGAACACCCATCAATGTATGGCGTACCACCTATTTGCCAAGACCGGCTTGCCCGCATCCAGATGTAACCTCGCACACGTGGTCGTCAACGGTGAAGATCTAGGCACGTACAGTAACGTAGAACCGATAACGAAGCGGATGTTGGCTCGCCACTTCGCGGACACCTCGGGCAACCTGTACGAGGGAGAGAGCGCGGATTTCGCTCGAGGGAGCGTCGAGTATCTCGAACTAAAGACGAACGAGAAGAGCATGGATCGAAGCGACCTAGACGCCGTGGTCGCGGCTTTGGAGGTCAGTGACGATCAGTTGGTGGGTGCGTTGAGCGGTGTGGTCGATCTCGACAGCTTTCGAACCTTCTGGGCCATGGAGACGTTGACGGGTCACTGGGATAGCTACTCCGGCAATTCCAACAATTACCAAGTGTATCACGACCCCACGAGCAATCGATTTTTCTTTCTACCATGGGGTACTGACGGTGCATTCACGGGGGCGGACCCGTTCGACTCGGTCAATCGCGATGTCACCGTATATGCAAGCGGGCGGATCGCGAATCGCCTCTACGCCTTACCAGAGCAGCGGCAGCTATTCCGTCAACGTCTGGGTGAGCTCAACGATGCTCTCTGGGACGAGGCTACGCTGTTGGCTGAGGTCGATCAAATCGCCGGGCTCGCACCAGGCTCCTCAGCGGTGGCGTTGGAGAAGCAGCGGAGTTACGTTCGCACTCGCGGCTCTGAGCTGCGTGCTGCCCTGGCCGAACCGGCGCGAGACTGGGTTAGCAGCAATGCGGCTACGGCTCAGTCACCCTGTGTCGGGCTGAGCTCTGTTCAAGGCAGCTTTCGAACCAGCTGGGGCGATCTGCAAAACCTCCTGCAAGCAGGAGGCGAATTCTCACTCAACATTTCTCTGGATGCAAAAGTGTCGCAGGCCGCCTGGTTTGGTAAGGCGGGAATCGAGCAATATACTGGCTGGGAGAGCCCTGCAATCCAATACGCAACCATCCTGCCCGATGCCAGAATTCTGGTTGTGGTGTTGTCGACATCTGGCAGCACCTTCAGTGCGGGAACTACACCATTCCACGGTTTCGAATCGTGGGGTGTCGTCGCTGTCGTGGAGGGGCAGGTGCCGCGCATCCTTGGCATCATTGGAGACGGAGGGATCACCTTCGAACAAGCGAGTTGTCAACTGGACGCACCGGTTGTCGGACGCTTTGAAGGGCAGCTCCTGCAGTTCGACTGCCTCGATGTCGCTCCCTCCGTGACGGGGCAGTAAGGATTAAGACTGGCTTCTCGGGGCGTACGCCCGAATCGGGCACCTACGGATCTGGGATGCCCTAGAGCGCCAATCAGTTTGAAGCCCCTACTGCAAGCGCCGATCCTCTCGCTGCGCGAGGCGGCGTCGTCGCTGCGCTCCTCAGATTACGTCAGTAGTCTTGCGTGTTCACTTGCCGCCTGCGGCGCATGCCCAGCTTCGCTGGTCACCGTGGCCCTCCCGTGGAAAGCTCCACTGCGTGTGATGCTGCCTCCACCCGTCGGCGCTACGCGCCGCCGACCTCCTCCAACATCGTGCTCGGTCGCCGTGGGCGACCTGCGCGCGATGGGAAGGAGGTGAGAGGAGAGTCCGATATCGGCCTTGAATCGCCAATTCATCGCGTGGAAATATCCAAGTGTCAAGGCACTATGGATCTCGCTCCGGCTCAGCCATCACAAAATCCTTACGCACACCCGTTGGCGATCGCCAACGTCAAACCAGTGAGTACTGACCGCTTCTGCAGCATGGAGCGCACCTTCAAAAAGTCCCTTCAACGGCCCAACTGCCTGGTCCAACCGTCACGCCGATTTGATCCGAGCCTTCCTTCTTCGGTGGCGTGATCGCGGTCAAGGCCACAACGTTTGACCTTTGGCGAAGTCGAAGCCATCGGAGAATTGGTTCAATCGAAGGATTATCCGGCGACGTAGCTGCGCTTTGCATTGCCTGTCGCTCCCAACGTGGCGTCTCGTGATCCCAAGAGCGCCGGGTCCACGTGAAACCAAAGCTCGGCGAGCGGAGACCGTCTGCCACACGCGGGACGTCGCCCCCTGCGTCGCCGTAACAGCCTATCGACGAACGAGGGCAGCAGTGGCCATCGCGAATCGATCGAGTGCGAGGAATGTCTCCGCGGGCTGCTCGAGCCAGGGGAGGTGTCCGGCGTCAGCAACAATCTCGAAGTTGGCATTCGGAATCGCAGTGGCGTACGCGCGACCGTATTCCTTGGTGACGACGTGATCAGAAGCGCCCCAGAGCACAAGAGTCGGGACGTGGATGCCCTTCAATCGCCCCAAGAGGGTCGGATCATAACAATACGGATCGCCTGCGAATACGGCTAGTGTCGCTTGGTTCGCCCGGATCATGGTGAGGCGCTCGGGCGTAGGCGGAGGCGCGCCCGCCCCGAACTTGGCAGGGTCGTGGAAGGCCACTTTGGCCGTCTCTTGCGGAGTGAAGCCAGTGATGTTGGTGATTGGATGACCAGGGATTTTCACGCCAACACCGTTGATGATGATGAGCCCTGTCACTCGATGTGCGGTGTCGCGTAATGCGAGCTCGGCGCCGAGCCAACCGCCCAGGGAGGACCCGACCACCAGAACGTCCTTCAGATCACGCTCGTCGAGGTAGCGCGTATATTCGTCGGCAAGCGCGGCGACCGTCTTGAGCGACTCGGGCCGCGGCGTACCGTCCCAGCCAGGGTGCGTCGGCGTGATGACGTGTGCCTTTTCCGCCAGGTGCGCCACCAAATCGGCCATTGTCGCCGGGCCGCCGCCGCCATGGAGCACGAGGATATTTCGCCCACTGCCGGTTTCGGAGATCTTCATAAGTTCCTTCTTATTTTCGGTGGAGTCGATGGCTGCGAGATGCAGAATTGGCAAGGTCTGACCCGGCGGCAAAATGCGAACGTCCGTGTGCGGAGCGAGGGTCGCGGCCGCCCGAGCGAAGCCTTCCGCTGTGCCATGGTAGCTGAGAAATTTCCCGTTGATCGCACCTCCGTAGAACATGTAATGCATGGGTACCGCGACTCCCGCGTGGAGCTTTCCGGCGAGCCTTGCAGCCTCCTGATCGTTCATGACCACTGGCGCGCCATGCACTTGGAGACCATTTACCGAAAGGAGGGCGAGATCGATCACCGGAAAGCGTTGCGGAAGATCGTCCTCCAGTGCCGGGATGAGCTTTGAGTCACCGCCAAAGTAGACAGTGTTCCCCTTGCCTTGGATCACGTAGGTTGCCTCGACCACGCCATGTGCCCCGGGCGCGGCCGTCACCGTAAGGTCTCCCGCGTGACCTGATTGCCACGTGGCGAGCTCGTGGACATTGGTGAAGCCCGCCTTGATAGCGGCGGTGGTCATTCCGGGTGCGACGAAGAACGGAACCCCCTTGTCCGGGTAGGCAGAGAAAGCGTCGATGTCGAAGTGATCGAAGTGCGCATGGCTGGCTACGACGGCAGACAGCTTCGGCAGTTGGGCTAGCGAGAAGCCGAGCGGCTCACCGTGATGATACTCCTCGCTGTCATTGAACCAGGGATCGGTCAGGACCTGCTCGCCGTCGAAGTCCAAGAGTACGGAGGCGTGCCCAACGCGCGTCACGGAGAGCTTGGCGGGAGCGGGCTGCAGCGTCGACCTGAGTTTTGCAGGCGGCGCGTCTGGGGGACGAGAAGCAACGACCGGTGCTGGCTCGGCGCCCCGAACACTGGGGGATGCGGCCGGCGTCGTCTGGCATCCGGTCCCGAGCGCGAGGAGCATGGGGCCAACGAGCATGGGGCCAACGAGCGTCCACATGGCGATGCTCAATCGTCTCGTTGGAGCGAAGGAGGTCACACTGCCGCTCTGTCCGATGAGAGGCGGCCGGCCATCGGCAGAAGGCACTCGCGGTTGCCGCAGTTCGGGTTTGGTTTTGTTCATGGGTTTGTATCCTCTTGATTTCATATGCGCATCGGTTGCCCCATCGCGCAGGCATGACAGGCGATATCGAGATCAGGCTGTGCCGCTTGTTTGCCAGAACGGTCCGTCTCGACGACGCCGACCCGTGGACACGACCGTGCGACCACGCCGTCTCCGCCTCGCGATGAGATTGTATTACCATCATGAGAATGGTGTCTCACGAGTGGCGTGTCAAGCCCCAAGGAGCACCCGACAGGCAGTCCTTCGGCCGTGGCGAGATGTCGCGGCGAGCGACCGCGTGGCGACGGTCGGGTGCTCGGCAGAGTGCTCGCGGCTTACTCCGACCGCCTACTGACCCGTCGTGATGCTGCGGCGCGGCCTGATCGGTCGGTTGCGCGAGAAGGGGAGTGCGCTCTATCGTCGACGACGCGTGCGGCAATCTTGCCTAGGGTTCGCACAATCTCATCGTCGTCACACTCCGCCATATCTTTGAGCGCAAGGACGGCCTCGGCGCTCACCACCGTGAGAAGCGCGAGTCTCAATTCTCGCCGTGCGGGTGCCCCCACGCGCGGTGAGACAGCGCCGAGTACGTCGTCGATGAGCCCGGTCCTGAACGCAGGGCGAAACGTGCCGTGCGTTTGACCTTGGGTCGTGGCTGCCGTGTAGGAAGACGCGATCACGGCACGCACCGCGACCTCATTGGTGAGGATGGTACGCGCCAATGCCTCGGCCGCTTTGCGAGCGCGCTCCGTTACCTTCGGCGTCGCGCGTATCGCCTGCCGCACAGCCGCCAGATCCGGCCAGTTTGACGCGAGTGCATCACGAATCAGAGATTGCGAGTCCGAATAGTAGCGGTAGGCGGTCGCGACGGAAATTGCCGCGTGTTCCGCCGTTCCGGCCACGGTCGGGGCGATGCCGCTGGCGATCAAGTCGCGGGCCGCTTCGATGAGTGCTTGCCGCGTACGCTCCTTTTGGTTGGCTCGGCTATCGTGAGAACTATTTCTCATTAGAATAGAACCATATCACTGCGCGAAACGTTGGCAATGCGGGTGATTGGCGTGACGAACCGCCTGGGCGAAATGCTGTGGTCGAAGGCGCTTTTCGAACGGCAACGATGGATCATCGGTTCACGAGTTGCTGCCGACGTCGACGCCGCTGCACGGTTCGGTCGCGTAACGCGCCATCATTGCCAGGAGCTTGTCTGACGTTGCCGCGGCCGTTCCAAGTATCGCGGCCAATTCTCGGAAGTAGTTGACGTAGAATGCGGGTGTGAACGTGTTGAGGAAGACGGCGGGTTCGTCGAACGGATTGGAGAACGTGTGCGGGGCATGCACCGGCACGACCATCAGGTCGCCGACCGCGGCGTCCTGGTGGCCGTCCCCCACGGAGAATCGAACTTTGCCTCGGAGAACGAGAAATGTCTCGTCGTGCATCCGATGCGCGTGGAGCGGCGTTTGCGCGGTGTGCGCGGGGACGCTCACTTCGACCACGCCTAGGCGATTGTCGGTGCGGGATCCGTCTTCCAGTACGCGAATCGCGATCGGGCCAATGTGCAGAATCTCTTCGGTAGCAGTGTCCACGAGGCTGATCTTCTTCATAGCTGCGACGATGGATGTAGGTCCAGTATGCGGCCGGCCGCGGTGAGCGATGGGACCACGCCAGAGCCAGACAACGCAAGCGCTGGAGTGTGCCGCGGTGCGGACTCCGCTTGGGCTCCTCGCGTCGGGCTGTAGCACCCCTGCGTCGTCGTCGCGCTAAGGCCTCGATAGCCAACGCCGCCAAGACTCGGAGTTTGCGAGGTGACGAGACCGCGTGCGGGGATTTCGATTTTCCTTATCTTATCCGCTCCGCTTCGCTGCAAAGCTTGAGCCGATAGCTCAAGTCAACTCCCTGGATCACCTCTCGTTCGTTCGCTCGCTCGGGGCTTCACCCAAGAGAGGCTCAAGCCTACCGACCTCGACGCTTGGCGCCTTTGTCTGATGTATGGGTCGCACACTCTCTCTTTGGGCGTTGGGGGGAGCGTCCGCGGGACTCGGACGTTTCTTTGAGCCGTGATTGGGCCGCGAGAAGGCGGGAGACGAGATGCTCCAGGTGGGCTTGGGGGATGTCGCCGAAACCGAACAACACCCGCATGTAGATCGGCGCCACCAGGCCATCGAAAATATCATCGAGCGTCATGCCGCAGCCAGGGTGGCGGTCGAGCATGGCCTGGACCTCCAGACCGCGACGACGGACGTGTTGAAGACCTAGACCCGCCTCCGCCTGGTTCGCCGCGCACGCGGCAACAACGGCATGCAAGAGGGCGGAACCCTCCGACCCCTTCGTTCCGTGGGCGAGACGAGCGGCGTAGGCCAACAGGTCATCGCGTAGGTTGCCGGACGACCGAATCTCCGAGCTCGCTCCCAAGCGTTCCACGGCGATCTCGAGAACCAAAGCCTCCGCACTGCCCCACCGTCGGTAGAGCGTGGTGGCGTGTACGCCCGCGCGGGTGGCGACGTCGGAAACCAGGATGGGGCGGTGCCCTTCCAGAATCAGGTCCAGGACCGCCTTCCGAACTGCCTGCGTGTTGCGGGCGGTCCTGCCGCCTGGGCGCTTGGTGGGAGAGGCTGGAGTCACGGCCCAATGTTACCGCATCAGCATCGGGGCTTGCATTTTCATGATAGGGCGTTACGGTGACTAATGCAACTATAGCTGCGTTAGAGGCGGGGCACCATTTGCGTCGCCGCTGCGCCAACAACGGAGAATGAAGGATGGACACCACGAAAGAGCAGGACGTTCGGGCCCAGGCACTGGCGAGCACGCAAACCTACCTCGAGCTGCTTCGCCTGCAGGCCTGGGACCAGTGGATCGAGCTGTGGGCGGACGCCGCGATTCTGGAATTCCCGTTCGCTCCGCGCGGCCGCCGCCACACGTATCAGGGTAAGTCAGAGATTCTGAAGTACATGAGAGGAACGACGAAGAGCATCGTCGTGGATGGCGTGGAGAG
>JBLNFG010001287.1:0-3430 GCA_050263495.1 Myxococcales bacterium
GTCAGGTAGCTCACGCCGAACAACGCAAAGGAACCGGCTGCAACTAGGTGAGAAAGGCGGGCCTGCGACGGATCCTGCAAATTAGTTAGGAACGACTGGTTCTCGTAATAGTCACGCGCAATCTCGAAGTCCATCCACTCGTCCCAGGTCACCCCGGTCAAAGCCAGCTCTCGAAAGAGCAGGTAGACACTCGCTAACATCGCAACCACCGCAAGCGCCGTAGCCAGACGCTCTTCCCACGCGCTTTCCCTCTGAGCTTTGGCTGATACAAGCTGCAGACTCAGGGCACCAGATACTTGCTGTTCAGCAACTTCCATGGGGTAAACCAACGTGACAATGAACCGACTTCGCATCAACTCGCTAACGGGTTAGAACGCCCCGAAGCGACACGTTCTCTCCGCCCAACCTGGTAGCTCGACTACCTAGGTCCCCCTTCGCACCCGGGGTGTAGAATCTTGTTTCAGTGTTCCTATTCCCGTCCATCTCGCCCTGGGGCCCCAAACCAAGCCGAGGGGCAAAGCTTGACGCATTCTAATGCTCCTAAGCTTCTGCCGATGTTGCCAGCAGCTCAGAAGATTAAGGCCTTTCTGATCGAGAAGTTCCAGACGTAGACCACGGCTGTCGCCAACAGCTTGGAGAACAGAAAATGGACGCTCAACCCGTCCGTGAGCAGCCACATCACCAAGTCGTTGAGGCCGACTCCCCCAAGCCCCACCAAAGCAAAAGCTAGGAACTCCAGCGCCTTGCTGGACAGCTTCCGCTTGTTGAATACCCAACGGACGCTCAGCCAATAGTTGACGACGACACCAACGCAGAATCCGAGCGTGGCAGCAACCAGATAGTGCAAGTGCAAGTACTTCGCCGACAACGCCAGGGTGCCAAAATCACAACAGAATGCGCAAGCCCCCACAGCGCCGTACCGAACTGATTGCACCACTGCGGACGTCGTTGGTTCGAAGAACCAAACCCGAAAAGCCTCGCTTGGGTTGCGCAAGGCGAGGCTCAACGACGCGGACGCGGACCCATTGCACGCAGGGTCGCTACTTCGCTTCGTGGTACTCTTGTTCGGTATTGACATCCCAGATATTCTTCTTTTCGCGCAAACCAGCCACGATGTTGTCGACGGCGGTCATCGCTGTCAGCATCGAATGATCCGCGTTATTGTAGCGATGCATCCCGTTGCGTCCGATCAGGTATAGGTGCTCGATCTGGTCGGTGAAGTCACGAACCACCGAGAACTGATCGTAGGTGCCGAAGTAAGCGGGGTAGGTCTTTTCGACGCGAATAACGGTTCCATCGAGCACATCGCGTGCCTGGATGATGCCGATAGACTCGAGCTCGTTGGCGGCGAATTTCAAGAACTCGCCGTCCTGCATCGACCATAGGGAGTCTCCGCGGCGGCAGAAGTATTCCAGGCCAAGCCACACTTTGTCGAAGTCCGCGACCATGTAAGGACTCCAGTTCTGGAACAGCTGCAGTCGTCCCATTTTGACCGAGTTCTCCTGCACGTAGATCCAATTGTCCGGAATCAGTCCATTACGGGTGGGGATCTTGGTTTCGTTCTTCAGCTTGAGCCGCGGCAACAGCAGTCCGACAGTGACGAAATCGCGAAATTCTAAGCCGGCTGCGATTCGACGTACGGGCTCGGGCACTTCGTCTCCCATGGCCACGATCAACTCGTCCACCGGCATGCTGGAAAACACATACTTACCGTGGAATCGATGTAACTCACGGCTGGCCTCCTCCAG
Source organism: Myxococcales bacterium (assembly GCA_050263495.1). Lineage (GTDB taxonomy): Bacteria > Myxococcota_A > Polyangia > Polyangiales > Polyangiaceae > FEN-1139. The sequence goes on from JBLNFG010001287.1 coordinate 1,749, forward strand.
CGCCAGCACCTCCTGCATGCCATCGTTGCGCTGCTTCAGCCCGACCACGCGGCACTCGCGGACGATCCGCCCGCCCAACATTTCGACCTTTCGCGCCACTTCCTCCCAAAGCTGGCCGGGACCATACTTCGGGTACAAGAAGCGTTCGATCAGGCTGGTTTCAACGTTCTTCTGCTCGATCGAGCCGGTGCCCCGACGCAACATGCCAAGCACTGCATGCTTCACGGCGGAAGTGATACTGAGGCCTTTGATACGTTGCCCGCCCCATTCGCTGCTGATTTTGGCACAGGGTACCCCCCAAACCTTCTCGGTGTAGTCACGAAAGAACGTCCGATAGAGTTCAGTTCCGAACCGATTGATCAGAAAGTCTTCGAGCGAAGTCTCTTGTGGGCGAGGGAACGCTTTGGCTTGGAGGTAGGTGGCGCCCATCTTGGCGATTCGCAGCGGCCCTAGATTCGCGATGGTGTTCGCGTTGAGCTTGACGGGATAGTCGAAGAATCGCTTGAGGTAGTAAATCCTCGAGATACGCTGACGCTCCAACATGCGTAGGGGTTCGGACTCGGTGGGCAGCATGAGCCGATCGAGCTCAAGCGGCTCGTCATGGTGCTCGATGGGCATCATGTCTTGCCACCACTTCATCACGCGATCCGATTTGGAGAAGAATCGGTGGCCGCCGATGTCCATTCGGTTGCCTCGATAGTTCACCGTGCGGGAAATGCCGCCGAAATAGTCCCCTCGCTCAATCACGATCACGTGAATGTCTGTACGCGTAAGGAGCTCATAGGCTGCAGTCAGTCCTGCCGGTCCCGCACCAATAATTATCGCTGTATCGGTCATCGCTTCTGCACTGGGTCGACGCTGATACCATAGGCCCGCGGGACGAGCGACCTTACTTCATCGGCGTTGCGCAGAAATCGACGGTGTGACGAAGGTCGTACGTCCGAACGGGTTCTTGAGTGCACCGGTCGCATGCACGGTGCGCCCCCGCTCAATGCGGCTCAACCCGGCGGACCTGCTGGCAGAGGACAATGGTGGCTCTTGGGAAATCGTGAGCGGGTCGCTCGCGATCGCGACTGCGCCGTGCAGTTGGCGCGCGTGTCGCTGCAGCGGCGAACCGTTGCCCTACTTTGCATCGCGGCATGAGTGGGTCCACTCACCATCACGACCGCGCCGCGTTGCTCGCGGTGAGTAACGCGGGGTCTGCGAGACACGGACGGTATCCTGACTGTCCATCTGCACTGACTGTCTGTGCCGAAAGCACATGTCATGACGGGGAGAAGCCGCGCTCTGGGGTGCCGGGAAGCGGGCTCGCCGCCAATTGGCGCGTCAGTTCGCAGACCACTGTTACTGCGCCGGACCAACCAACAAAATCACAACATTCTCCTGAGCGCGGTTACTCACGTCTGTTGGAGTCACGTGCTCTCTTCGGCACTGGCACGTGCACGTGGGATTGAGCCGTTCGTTCGCGAAGCGCGACGAGCCCAACGCGTACGAAGCTGCCCGTTACTGTGTCGATAGGAGCGCGATTCGGGTTGGGGTGGGCAACCGAAATTCGCGCACGACTAGTTCCGCTCACCAGAAGTCGGAGCATGGTTAGCGGACCAAGATTTGGGTCGATACGACCAGTGGAAGGGTTGGTCGGTGGCGTCGTGCCAAAGCATGTAGGCGTATAGCTGTTTGGT